>DASPXM010000070.1:0-9049 GCA_035637295.1 Verrucomicrobiia bacterium | reverse complement strand
TTAAGAGTGAACTCGGATATAGAGGCACGGAGCTCACAGAGCGATTATTCTCGGCTTATTTGCCGTTAACAGCGACAGGCCGAAAATTTTTTTCGCTCGAAAACACCCAACAAAAAATGTGACCTCCGGTTTGCCTTCGGTACTAATTTCTCAACGGTTTGAACTGAGCGCCAGCGGTTGAACGGTTGGAACGGCTTGAACAGTGCTGAATGGGTGCGCCAGATCTCAAATCCTTACTCCGGCGCATACACCACGATGCATCCACGGCAGGCCAACTCCTTCGCTGTCGTGGCCACATAGACGCGATTGTTGGCGAGACTCACCCCGAGCGAGCGCGCGCCATTCGACGTCGGTATCTGCTGCAGGCCCTTTTTCGTCTTGGTGTCGACCACCATTAAGGTTCCACCTGAGGTGGAATGGTAGTACTGGCCGAGTTTGCGATTCACCGTCGAGCCGCCGTTGCCGCCGTATCCCGTGAGATATGTTTCCACCTTGCCGGCCGCGATATCGAAAATCGCCATGTCACCGCCGGGCTTGGGGGACGGGCCGTGGACGCTGCTGCAACCCAGGAAAATGGTCGAGTCCGAGACGATGGAGAGACTATGCGGGTGACACCCGAGTTCGTGCAGCTTCACGAGCTTGCCGTTTTTGGGATCGGTCTGCGCCAACAATCCCTTGGTGGTGTCCGCGCGTGATACCGGGATGGCTGTGTAGAACATGCGGCTTGGCGCGTGATACGCGGAACGCTCCAGGTTCTCGCCGGATTGCGGAATAGGGATCTTCGCCAGGATTTTGTGATCGGGCGCAGTCGAGATGAAGCTGAGGAACGGCGGATCGTCGTTCGAATTGGCGACGATGACGACGCCGATGTCTTCGCCCAAGGCCATCCCGTTGGCGCGCTTCGTTCCGCCAGTGGCGGCCGTTCCCGTGATCTGACCGGTCTTGGTGTCGATCACCTTGATCGTGCTGTCGCCGTCGCTCACCCATACTTCGGCGCCGCCCTTGACGACCACAACACCATTCGGTCCCGAGGCATCGCCATCCTTCAACCGTCCGACGAAGCCCGGTATCCGGGAGACGAATTTGTCGGTCTTAGTATCGAAGACAACAACGGATTTGTTGGTCTTGTCGGCGAGATAGCCAAGACCCGTCGTTTGGTCGATGGCCATAATGCCGATGTCGGTGATCGGATCACCGGGAATTGATATTTCTGCGACCTGTTTCAGGCCTCCGGCCTGCGCGGGACTAGCGGAGAGCATGGCGGCGAGTGCTGCAACGATCACGGACGTGGAACGCGACTTCATCGGCTCCCTCCCTGTATCTTTTCTTGGCAAGCATTAGCGACACATTATCACGATCAGACCCATTGACGCATCACTACAGCAGAGAGAGCCAGCGCGTTATAGCTTGGAGACAAAATCCTGATACGCGAGCTTGCCGCGCGGGTAGGTGAGCGGACTGTGGCTCAACCCCAGTGCTACGCACATCTCGGCAACGCGGATCGAGATCGCCTTGGTGTTGAATACCTGCACGTTCGTCATCTTCTGAACTTCTGCCGGGTCTACCACGTAGGGAATGAGCGCCCCGCCCAAGGGGAGCACTGCCTGCGCTCCGGTTTCGTCGACCAGCGCGCGAACCAGACCGGCGGTTTTGTCGGTGATCTCCTGGCGGCGTTTCTTGAGGTCCGGACCGTAGACACCGAGGGTTTTGATGCCTGTGACAAACCTCTCCATACCCATGGTGCGCAACAACCGCCACGTGTAAGGAATATGCGGCGCGAGCGGCACGATGATGCCGATCCGATCGACAAGGTTGGTCACCGCGTGGATGGTCGTGCGAAATGGACCGATGACGGGGATGGAAACGCACAGCCGGGCGCCGTCGACGCCGGGATCAAAGGTGTTGCTCTGAATCACCGCATCGTAGCCGTTTTCCGAGGCCCAGACGATCTTGCGGATGATGGCGGGGGCTTCCATGATGTGATCGAGGCCGTTGAGCATCATCTGGCTGCCGAGCACGTGCTCGACCCGCGAGCCCTCGAAATCATCGGGAAAGTTCACCTCCACCCGAGTGCCGGGAGAAGCATAGCTGTTCAAAAGCTTCTCTATCTCTGCGACGTCGTAAACGGCCTTCGGAGCTTTATTCAAAAACATGATTCTCATGATCTGTTCCTTTCTCTCTCATTGCTTGTTGCGCTTTCCAAAAGGCTCACCTGCTTTGTTGCGCTCGCCTCGCATGAATTCGTGTTCGTGTGACGTGTTCGTCTCGTGCGGATTTTACGGGTCACGTTTTACTGACACGGCCACGATTCATGCGCGCCTCGCATCCGAAAAATTACGCATTGAATCAAAACTGCGGCGTGCAGGCCGTAAGTCGCTGCCCTGATTCTTTCGTGAGGCGAGCACGCCGGCTCCGGGCTCAGTCCCGGTAGGAGGGATCCTCGCGGTCCAGCATGCGGAGGAGGCTGGGCCAGCCGCGCTCATCGCCGGCGGGCCGGCCACCGGATGCGGCGATGATTTCATCCGCGGGCATGGCCAACGGCACACCTGCCGACTGCGCCAGGATCTGAAACTGACACGCCTTCTCGAGATAATAGGAGGCGACGAACGCTTCGCACACGGTCTTGCCCGTCGTGATCCCACCGTGATTGCGGAGGATCATGACCGACTTGTCGGCCATGTCCTTCACGAGGCGCGAGCATTCGGCTGGATCGCTGGCCGCGCGGCCATAGTCGTGGTACGCGGTCTGCCCCTGGAACCGGAGGGCGGCCTGCGACATCGGCAGCAGCCCGCACTCGAGCGCTGATACCGCCGTTGTGTACGGCATGTGCGTGTGGAACACGCAGTTGATGTCCGGGCGCGCCGATAGGATCGACCCATGGATCGCGACGCCGGCCCGATTCACCGGCCACTCGCTCGGCCCCGCGACGCTGCCTGCGAAGTCGACCTTCACCAGGCTTGACGCGGTGATCTGATTGAAGAGCAAGCCGTGGGGGTTGAGCAGATACGTTGGCGTCGGCCCCGGGACGCGCAGGGAGATGTGGGTGTTGATCAGCTCGGACATCCCGTATTTGTCGGCCAGACGGTACGCGGCGGCCAACTGGATGCGCAGCTCGCGCTCCTCCGCAGATATCTGATCCGTGCGTCGCTGGTCGGTTGTAATCGCCACCATATCGGTACTCCTTGTTGGTCGACAATCTGCTTGTTCGTCCGTAGAGATTTACGCGGACACAACCACGGTGCTGCAGCGCCCATCTGTACAGGAAATTTGAACACCCTCTTTTCGCTGACGCGAGCTATAGCCCCGCACCGGAAAAGTGTCAACTGTAGAGCGTCGTCTATGGTTTGTTCAGCCCGCTCCTGGAGCTAGAATAAACTTATGGAACCGGTACGGCTCGAAGTGTTCTCCGATTATGTGTGACCTTTTTGCTGGCTGGCGGAGCCTGCCTTAGCTGAACTGCAGCTCAGAGATCCAACTGTCGATGTGATCTGGCGAGCTTTCGAACTGCGCCCTGCGCCCGTACCGACGCTGGATCCTCGCGGCGAATATCTTCAAAGAGTATGGAGCGGCGCGGTTTATCCACTGGCACGGAGGTTAAACATCCCTATAAAGCTTCCGCCGGTACAACCGCGTTCTCGACTTGCGCATGAGGCGGCCCATTGGGCACGCGAGCAGGGCAAGTTTAATGAGTACAATGACGCTGTCTTTCGCGCTTTCTTTGAACGTGGAGAGGACATCGGTCGTGCAGAGGTGCTTACGGCGCTCGCGTCGGAACTGGGTCTCGACAGTAAAACTCTAGGACGAGCGCTTGATACCCATGAGTACCTCGATCGTGTGGTGGGGGATGAGCAAGAGGCGGCAAAGCTTGGAATCAGGGGAGTGCCCGCCTTCGTCGCAAACCGGCGAGTCAGCCTCAGCGGCGTCCAAACTGTCGAGGATCTAACAAACCTGGTTGAGCGCGCACGTTTGTCTACTTAGGCGCCTCTGGATGCGCAGATGCCTCGATCGAATGGAATTCGTCGCCTCTCGCAAGTATCACCCGCTGTAATTTTCGCCTGGCCAAGTTTCTTGACAGCCCCTCTCGATGTGTTATCTCTACGCACCAAGTAGGTCGCTAGCGTCACAATCGTGGGCTTTCAGATTTCCTTCGATACCGGTCGCGCCGATGTTCTAAACTCAAACTTACCCTCGCGTGCTGGGACTACGACCGCACCCGTCCGCTTATCGACGGCCGTGTCCAAGCCGAAGGCATCGATCTGGAGATCAAGGTCATGCGCCCGCGCGAGATCTTTCCCAGGATGCTGGAGAACGTAGAGTTCGAGGTTTCTGAGCTGTCGCTTGGCTCTTATGTAAGCCTCAAAGGGCGCGGCATCTGCCGGTTCGTAGCGGTGCCCGTAGCGCTGTCGAAGATCTTCCGCCATTCTTGTATTTATATACGGAGCGATGCGGGCATCGGGACACCTCGGGATCTCCGGGGGAAACGGGTGGGAACTACTCAACTCGGTTCGACCGCTACGATCTTCATGAACGGCATGCTGCAACACGAGTACGGCGTGACGCTGGAGGATATGCAGTGGTTCATCGGCGGGTTGACGACTCCGACCCAGCGGCCGCTGATTCCGTTGAAGTTGCCGGAGAAAAATCAAAATTGAGTTTTTGCCGCCGGACGAGACACTGGAGCGAATGCTGGAGAGCCGGGAGCTCGACGCCTTGCTTGCCATAAACATTCCGTCAATCTTCCAGCGGGGCTCGCCGCGCATAGCGCGCCTGTTTCCGAACTACTACGAGGTAGAGCAGGATTATTACCGCCGCACCGGCATTTTCCCGATCATGCATACGGTGGTGGTGCGCGACGACATCTATCGAGAGCACCCGTGGGTGGCCCGGAGCATATACAGGGCCTTTTGCGAGGCGCGGGATATAGCGATAGACGGGCTTTACGACACGGACGCGCTGCGCCTCTCGCTTCCCTGGCTCATCAATCATATCGAGGAGACGTGGCGGGTCTTAGGAAAGAATTTCTGGGCCTATGGACTAGAGCCTAACCGGGCAGCGTTAGAGGCCATCGGTCAGTATGTCTACGAACAGGGTTTGTCGCCACGCGTCGTGGGAGCCGAAGAGCTGTTCGTAGCGGACATAGAGTGATTATTAGGCTTCGCCGTTCCAGTCGTTTCAAGGTTCAAAGGTTCCAACGCTTTTCCCGGATCAAGTCCGGGGCAGGTTCTTGCATCCTTCATTGCGCCGTGACCGTCGCAACTGTCATTTCGAGCCGAAGGCGAGAAATCTTTCTTAGTATGCGGCTGAAATGTAAGATCTCTCGCTTTGCTCGAGATGACAAATGGTGTCCGTTTGTGCATTGCAACACAGTCTCGTCACGGGGAGGAGAAGAGGTGGGAGGGTGAACGGCTTGAACGTTTTGAACCGAACTCACATAATTCCAGTTCACGGCTTTGATAGCTCGAGTTGTTCGTGGTCGATGTAACGCACGAGGGGCACGCGATGGTTGAGCTTAATCGTATGATCATAGATAAGCCGGCGGACGGTATATTCCGTATCCATCGTTCCGCCATGACATCACCCGAGATTCTCCAGATGGAGCAGGAACGGGTATTCAACAAATGCTGGCTGTATGTGTGCCACGAGTCTGAAGTAGAGAACCCGGGCGACTACCGACGGCGAAACGTGGCCGGGAGGCCGCTTTTCTTCGTGCGGGGCAGCGATGGCAAGGTGCGAGTCTTCTTGAACACATGCACGCATAGAGGCGCACTGATTTGCCGCCATGATCAGGGCCATGCCGATATTCTGCAATGCTTCTACCATGCCTGGACCTTCAACAATCACGGCGATCTCGTAGGCGTGCCGGATGAGGCAGGGTACGGCCATAGCTTCAACAAGGCGGAGATGGGACTCAAGTCGCCGCCGCGTGTAGAAAATTACCGCGGCTTTATTTTCGTCAGCTTCAATCCCGACGTTGAAGACCTGGTGAGCTATCTGGCGGGCGCGCGCGAGTACCTCGATCTTGTCGTCGATCAGGCCGAACATGGCATGAGGATCATTGCCGGATCGAATCGATATTCGATAAAGGCCAACTGGAAGCTGCTGGTCGAGAATAGCCTCGATGGCTACCACGTCAAACCGACTCACAAGAGCTACTTCGACTATGTAACCGGCCTCGGCGTAAAGAGCGGCGCGGTGCAGACCGCGTTCAGCCGCCCGGCCCGCGTCCTCGGCAACGGTCATGCCGTAGAGGAACATGACGGTGTGCGTGGCCGGCCCATTGCGCGCTGGAGCCCGCTCTTCGGCGAAGAGAACAAAGAGGAAATCGCCACGATCCGCGCAAGACTGGTGCGGAAATTCGGCGAGCAGCGGGCTCATTTGATGGCGGACATAAGCCGTAACCTGCTCGTCTATCCCAATCTCCTGATCATCGACTCCATCGACATCACCGTGCGCATCTTTTGGCCGATCACGCCCGATCTTATGGAGGTGACGGCGTGGCAGCTCGCTCCCACGGAAGAAAAACCCGAACTGCTGGCGCGCCGGCTGGACAATTTTCTTACCTTCCATGGTCCAGGAGGATTTGCGACACCGGACGATGTCGAAGCGATCGAATCCTGTCAAGCCGGGTACAAAGCGGAAGGCGTGGAATGGTCCGAACTATCCAGGGGCATGCATCGCGAAGCGATCGCCGAGGATGAGCTTCAGCTGCGCGCGTTTTGGCGCCAGTGGTACGGCCACATGTCAGGACTCGGGAAAGTCGAGACAAACGACCCCGTGGTCAGGGACACGGCGGCGCTAGCGCGCTAGCAGGAGAGACGCATCATGCCGGAAGCGCATCGCGAGCAAAATGATCGAACCGCCGCCGCCGTGCGCGAGATGGTGGAAGACTTTCTTTATCAAGAAGCGGCGCTCTTGGATAAATGGCGCCTGGGTGAATGGTTGGACCTTTTCACCTCCGATGGCAGATATCTCGTCCCTACCACAGACCTGCCGGACGGAGACCCCAAGAAAGACCTGGTGTTTATCGACGATGACATGGTACGGCTGCGCGCTCGGGTGGAAAGACTCAAGAGCCGCCATGGCCACAGAGAATATCCTTCGTCCCGCACGAGACGTTTCATCACCAATATAATAATCAAAGTAACGGAAGACGCCATTGTCGTGACTTCCTCGTTCCTCATCTATCGCTTCCGCATGGGAGAATCGAGTCCCTACGTCGGTTGGTATGAGCACAAACTAAAGCAAGTGGACGGGGAGTTGAAGATCCAGCATAGAAAGGCCGTGCTCGACATGGAAGCGCTGAGGGAGCACGGAGCCGTGAGCATCATTCTATAACGTCGTGCGCTGGATGTTTGTCGTCATCATGCCTCAATCACCAACCGCTCGAAAACTCGGCCTCGAAAAATAAATCCACAATGCGCGTTGGACTTCACATGATATAGCTCACCTGCGGCGCATCGATTCCCAGACCCGCCCCGGGTCGGACCAAGGCAACATCTTGATTTGACAACATAAGGTAGGCGTAAAAGGCGTCGTTCAGAAGCTTAGCGGCAGCTTTTTGACGCCGAAAAGCAATCTCTAAGGAAACCCGATGCCGCGCGCCAACCATATCAACGGCTAGGTTCAAGCAGTTCAGTCTTTTTATCTCGCCTAGCGAATTGATGGGCGGGTACTGTCGTACGAGGAGTAACTGCCGTGGCAAAAAGAAAGAAAAGAGCGAAAAGACGTTTCGACCGAACTGGTGCTAAACGATTAGCAACCCGGCCGCGAACGAAGAAGGCACAGGAGGGGGATCGCCGGAGCAAGGCTTTGGGCGGGAGCCGCCGATTGCGCACGGGTTTTGTGGACGTTGTCGCCGATCCCGCTGCGGATAATTTGCGTAAGATTGACAATATCGTCGTCCTGTTGATGGAGAACCGCTCCTTCGACCATATGCTCGGTTATCTGAAGTTGGAAGGAAACCGACCGGATGTCGATGGGCTGACTCCCGGTTTGAATAACAGCGACGGACAGAAAGATTATTTCATCCATCATCTCGATCACACCGCTTTCAAATCGAACCAGGATCCATGCCATAGCGGCCGGTGCGTGGCCGAGCAGTTGGCAAACAACAACGGTGGTTTCGTCAAAAACTACGTTACAACTCACCCTGGCGACCCCGAGCGGGATCTCGTGATGGGATACTACAACAAAAAAGACCTTCTCACCTACGATTACCTGGCCGCTGAGTTTACTCTGTGCGACCACTGGTTCTCCTCGGTTCCCGGCGCCACTTGGCCCAATCGATTGTACGCGGCGGCCGGCCGTGCCGACGGCAGCAAAGACAACAAAGCCATACCCATTTACAATCTGCCGGCCTTCGTCCGTCACCTGGACAAGCAGAAGGTCGCGTGGGGCTGGTACACCGACAACTTTTTCGGCTCGACGCTCAATCTGATCGATCGCAAGTACCGCTCCCTCAGCAATTATAACTTGAACGATTTCTACGAGCAGGCGGCCGCGGGGAGCTTGCCGAGCGTCTGTTGGATCGATCCGATCTTTGTCAACACCGCCGGCACGTTTGCGGCCAACGACGATCATCCTCCCGCCGATATCCGCCACGGCCAGGAGTTTGTCCTGGCCGTCTATCACGCGCTGGCCGGCAACCCGGAGCAGTGGCAGAAGACGCTGCTCGTCATCGTATACGACGAACATGGCGGCTTCTACGATCACGTCGCGCCGCCTCCGGCAGAGGACGACAAACCCACTTTCCGGAGCTACGGCGTGCGCGTTCCGGCGATTCTAATCTCGCCGTGGGTGGCGCAAAGCAAAGTCGTATCCACCGTATTCGACCATACGTCGATCATCAAAACTATTTTGCTCCGGTTTTGCCGTAAGGCCGACGGAAGCATCCCTGATATGGGCAAGAGAGTGACGTCAGCCAATCACTTGGGGTATGCGTTGACCGAGGCCATGCCCCGGCCTTCGCCTCCGCAAGAGCGCTACGAGGGAATCGTCGCGGCATTCGCGCGCTGGCATAGCGAGCGTTTCGCCGCCCGTTTTCAACCGG
>DASPXM010000069.1:0-10014 GCA_035637295.1 Verrucomicrobiia bacterium | reverse complement strand
ACAGGTTTGCGGCGCGGTTTGCTGGAGCAGAGCTTTTCTTTTCCATGAAATCCTTCTACTCCACGAACTGCATCGTGTCAGTTCATCGTTCGACGCGCCCTCAAGGGCTGTCAACTCGGTTGCGGCTGTGCCGCGCTAAGTTCTCTGCGTCTCTGCGGTGAATATTTATCCACTTGCCTTGGGCTAGTTCGTTCCTCTCAATTTCGGCATGACATACTCGCTGAACAATTGCACCGAGCGCAGCGATTCACCGAGGGAGAGATCGCCGAAGGCGAATTGTCCGACCAGATAATTCGCCACCGATTCATCGAGCTCGGCTTGGAGGAACTTTGTAACGGTGTCTGGATTGCCGGCCACTGCTTGGCCGCGTTCCATCATCTTGTCGAACTCGGCCGGCCGTGGATGCGTCGGGTTGCCGCCCTTTAAATAATACAAATAGTAAAAATGTTTATGCCAGACTGGATAGGCGCGGCAAGCGGCGGTAAGCGCGTCACGCCCGTTTTCGGCGATGACAACGAAGCGGCTCAAGCCGAGCTTCAGCGTTGGGTCTTTTCCATGCAATTCGCCCCAGACTTGGCGGTAGCGGTTGTTGTAGGCGCGCGTGTCTTTGGCCGAGTCGAGACTCACCATGTTCAGACCTTGATGCGCAGCACGCTCGGCGGCCTCGAGCGAATGGACGCCGTACCACATCGGCGGGTGGGGCTTTTGCAACGGCTCGAGTTCCATCGGAATGTCTTTGAAGGAAAAAAATTTACCTTCGAACGTGAGCGTCTTGTGGGTAAGTCCCTCGAGGATCAGCGCGCGCGCTTCGGTGTAGATGTCCTGCGCCTGAGCGGGATCTTGGCCGTAAAAAGAGACTTCCGTTGGTGAGGAGCCCCGACCAAAGCCGATCTCAAGCCGGCCGCCGCTCAATTGGTCCACCATACAGATCTCTTCAATCAAGCGCAGGGGGTGATGTAGCGGCAGCGCATAGACCATTGGACCGAAGCGTAGCGTCTTCGTTCGTTGCGCAATTGCGGAGAGAAACACGCTCGGTGACGGCGCCATACCGATGGGCGTCGAGTGGTGCTCGGCCACGTGGTAGGCATAGAAGCCCGCCCGCTCGTAGGCCTCGATCAGTTTGAGTCGTGCCTCGTAAAATTCATTGAGCGGAAGATCGTTGCGGTCCAGGTGGTCGAAGATCCCGAATTCCATATCACGCCGGATATATCGTGAATCTCGAGCAAATCATAGGCCGCAACGAAATTCGGCAATTCGAAGTCGCTGGGAGTGTCGTCGCGGGTCGCTTAACGGCGACATTCGGATCTTTCGTTTCGATAAGTGCAGGGAAGTCCCGGAAGAGGATACGACCGAGGACGGAAACAAGTTCAGACTGGTATAGATGAAGCTCTTTGGTGGTTCTTTTTCAAGTCGGAGCTTAGCCGCCTCCCTTTACCATGCTTGTGAGACGGTCAAGAAAACTTTCTAGAGCTTCGGTGCGATGAGCGAAATCTTCCACGACCTCTTCCCTGCTTCCGGGCTGAGTTTTAGCTGTGAACTTTCCTTGCTTTCCGCCGACGATATTAAAGGCGCCTCCCCGAGGCCGCTTGAGAAAAAGAATCACATCCTCACCGTAAGTAAATTCCGGCAACCCCGGGACGCCCAGTGTCACATCGCCCAGCGATCCGCCGGGTTGTTCGATGGTGACTGAGGACACCTTAGGTCCTTTAAATTGCCTCTCGATAGAAACCGTAACGATCGTGGTCATGGAGCGTCGATCCGAAACCTGCCGAGTCTTTAGTTCCTCGACCCGGCCCTTGATAATTAGATCGGCTTCGCCGATGAGTCGATCGAAGGATAGTTCTTGCAGCGTCGTGGCCTGGACAAACCCCGAGGCTTCTAGACAGGTAGAAACTAAAAAAATGACTATCCGCGCCACAAACCGGCGACGACAGCTCATAAAGCCTCCCGCTAGGGTGCAAGCTGGTTTTTACCGCTAATATCTCCCTGTCCCAACGTACGCTTTTTCACCTCACCGCCGGCGCCGAAAGCATACATGGTTAAGTCTTTGTCCGAATCATCAAACAAATCATCCAGGCCAATCCAGTGGCCGATTTCGTGAGTGGCAATGTTCTGAAGGTCATAAGCATCGGGTGAGGTCTGACAATCAGGCGAATTAGGGAAGATCGCCCATGGATATCGTTTAACAGAGTATCCACCTCCAACACCTCGCCCGATGACCTGGAGAACCAGGCGTAAGTGACACCAATCGTGGATCGGCCTAACCTCTTCCACAAAATGGCGTTGACCTTATCAAATCTGGCAGCTCGAGCGTTCGTATCGGGTCCCTGGGAGAATACCCCTCCGTACCAAGTATTAAACGAGTCGCTTAAAACTCCATCCACACTGCCCGCTAGATTGGTCGGCACCGTCGAGCGATTGAGTCTCCAGATAATTGGCCCTGAAAGATGCCAGGGAGTAACATCGAAATGGTTTACTTGATCATCGCTCGTTTCGGTACAGGTGCCGAGGTGATTTGGCTTTATCACACGAGGCCTGTGAATAAACACCCGTAGCTCATGCCGGGAGGAGGCGCGTGTTCGAGGACGTCATCATCATCATCGTCGTCGGCTTTTCGAGACTGCGCTCCTGTGACAGCCGAAATCGTTGCGGATAAAACCGCCAGTGAAAAAAAACGATCAAAAGGTAAAGGCTCCACCGGGATTTCATGATGCCTCCTTCCAGCAGCAGCGTACGTTTTGTCGCGCCTTTGTCAATGACATGTTTGACGAATCGAGCCCGATCAGTCGGCGAAGCATACGGAACTTAAAAAATCCACCGCATCGCAATGGGTTGTTTATCGAGGAGGAGGCGATGCTCAAACCAGAGCGGGTAGAGTTCGCAAACCCCTGCGTTCGGTTTTCGAGCACCGTCTTGAGCTATTGACGCATTCGGCAGGTCTTTGTTAACGCTCCGGCCTCAATTCAGGCCGTAAAACTTTCGTGGGTTCGTCTCAAGAATTTTTTGGATCGCCGTGGGAGTGATCCGCTTGTCATTACGCAACAGACGAATGGCATTGAGCTCGGATGATGGATCGTGGTGACCGTAGTCGGTGCCGATCATCAGACAATCCTCGCCTGCGTGGCTCAAGACGTAGGGGAGATCGTCCGTGTTTTCGCACGCGACCCACATGTTATTAGCGGCCAAAGCATCCGTTGGAAACGACCTGCCTTTGCGCCGGTAGCGATCGGCCAGATCGTTCAACACATAAGGCACCCACTGTGCGCTGACTTCAACGAAGCCCCAACGGACCTGCGGAAACTTTTTCGGGATCTCTTTTTCGATCAGCGTATGACACGCGCCGACGACAGCGACCTTGAACTTGGTAAACGTCGTGTCATCCGCAAAGAAATCATGATGGAGGAAGCTGCCATTGGCGGAATGGACGCAGACCGGTAGATCGAGATTCCCCGATATCTCCCAGAGGGGATAAAAATAGGGAGCGCCGAGCGCCCGCTCGCATTCCAAGCCGCGCATAAAGATGCCGCAGGCGCCGTTGCTTTTTGCCCTTTCGAGCTCATCCCTCACCACGCCCGGCGTTTTCTCCAAGAGGCGCAGCGGCGGCTTTGCCACCCAGCGCAGGCGACCCTTGCCCTGCCGCCAAAGATTCCCCATCCAGCGGTTATAGGATTTGCATAGCGCCCGCTCGCGCTCGGCTTCCTGGACGATGGGCCGGAGAAAAAGCGTCGGGTAAAGCACCTGGGTCTCGATGCCGAGCTCGTCCATGTGCGCGAGCCGAGCCTCGACGCTGAGCATCTCGCGCGACTCCTGCGAGGTGTCGGTGCCGACGTTGCGGTCTTTGCCGTGCGCCCGGCCCTCGATCACCCAAAAGTCACGCACAGCGATGCCTTCGTTGCTGAGAAGGTCCGCCCCGAAGCTCTGCGTCATCAGTTGCGGCGTGAAACCTCGCTCATCCGTTTCGAGATAGCTCCAAGTCTGCACGGTCTCGATCACATGAGCGTCAGCATCGATCGCTCCCATCGGCTTCCTCCCTAGTGTAACCGGCTCGGAATTGGCTCGTTTGCTTACTCCGGGCGGGTCCGTCTCAAACGCTTTCACGATTTTCGGCTTGCATGCAAGAGCTCGCCCAAAGAAACCGCTGAGGCTGCGGTCGCCGCCGGAAAGAACTCGCCCCTTTAGTTCTCTTCCCGATCACATAGAATGAAAACCAGTGATAATTAACTTATTTCACAACCGACTCGTCTACTAGATTGCGCCCGTGAACTGCGACGCGGTGCCAGAAAAACTAAGGAAAAAGAGTGGCTGAAAAAGCACGGTCTGAGGGACGGTTAAGACGCTTGTACGGCAGGCTTACGGCCTACTTCAGGGCTGCAAGCGATCCTACCTTGCCTACGCGGGTTAGGATTATTTGTGGCGCGAAGGGACTAGCGGCGTTGGGCGCGCTTGGACTGGCGCTGTTTTCTCTGTACGCCGTCATCTTGATACCGTTCACGCCGAGTATTTCCGATATACGAAAGGCCAAAATCGATCAACCCAGCGTGCTGATTTCGGCCGATGGCAGGCGGCTGGCCACATTAAAGCCGATGAACCGAGAGTGGGTGCGGTTAAGTCAAGTCTCGCCGCATGTGATCAATGCGCTGATCGCTACCGAAGATCACCGCTTTTACGAACACTTCGGCGTTGATTTGTGGCGCACCGCGACCGGCGTCGCGCGCACATTGTTCGGAGATCCGGAGGGCGGTTCCACTCTAACTCAGCAACTCGCGCGTAACCTCTATCCGGAAGTTGGCCGAAAACGAACGATCACGCGGAAAATAAAAGAGACAATCACGGCGATCAAAATAGAATACGCCTATACAAAAAAAGAAATACTAGAAACCTATCTCAACACCATGCCGTTTTTGTATAACGCGTTCGGCATCGAAATGGCGGCGCGCACGTACTTCGACAAGCCGGCGCAAAAACTCAATGTCCTTGAAAGCGCGACACTGATCGCCATGTTGAAAGGCACCAGCTACTATAACCCGGTGCTCAATCCCGAACGCGCGCTGGCACGCCGTAACGTGGTGTTGTCGCAAATGGTCAAGCGCGGCGTCTTGAGCCAGGCCGATTTCGATAAGCTAAAAGCCAGGCCGATACGGCTCAATTTCGAGCGCCAGCCGGAATTAGTCGGCCCGGCGCCTCATTTTGCCGTGCAAATCCGCAAATGGCTGATCGATTGGGCGGACCGTAACGACCACGACATTTATGCCGATGGACTGATCGTGCACACCACCATCGACTCGCGTCTGCAGGCGCTGGCCAACCAAGCCGTGAACCTCCAAATGGAGGCCTTGCAGGCGGTCGCAGATGTAGAGTGGGGAGTGAGCTCCGAAGGATTGATATCTTCGAGCGCGAACGCCTACGTAGATCAGCGCCGGCGCGTGCAGCCTTTCGGCCATTTTTGGAAAACCAAGACCGGCTTGATCGACACGTTTATTCGAGAGTCGGCAGCTTACCGCGGCGCGGTCGATTCGGGCGCGACGGCAGAGACTGCACTGGCGCAGTTGAAGCGCAATAAGGAATTCATGGCGAAGCTGCGAGACGAGAAGACGCGCTTGCAAGCGGGATTCGTCGCCATCGATCCGGCCACGGGGCACATAAAGGCGTGGGTCGGTAGCCGCAACTTCAACACCGACCCATTCGATCACGTGGCGCAAGCCCGGCGCCAACCGGGTTCGACGTTTAAGCTTTTTGTTTACGGCGCGGCTGTCGAGCAAGGGATGTCGCCCGATAAACGCTTCACTGACCGCGCCGTGGAAATTCCTCTGCCGGACGGGACCGTATGGCGTCCCTCCGATCTATCGCCGCCGACCGGCCGGTCGATGACGGCGCGTGAGGGTCTCATCTATTCGAAAAACACGATCACCGCCCAGGTGATGCACGAAATCGGTCCGAGAAAAACCGCGGAGCTTGCGCGCGGTATGGGGGTCAGACAAAGCAAGCTCGACGAGGTGCCGTCGTTGGCGCTCGGCACAAGTCCGGTTACGCCTTTGGAAATGGTCGCCGCTTACAGCACACTTGCCGCCGGCGGCGCATATCGGCAGCCGATCTTTATTACCCGCATCACTGATAAGCACGGTAACGTGCTCGCCAGGTTCGCAACCGAAAATCAGCGCGTCATGTCCGACAAGACCGTGGGCCATTTGATCAACATGCTGCGCGACGCTGTCGATCTAGGCACCGGGCAGGCGGTACGCGCGCGCTTCGGCGTGCGCGCCGATGTCGCGGGGAAAACCGGCACCACGCAAAAAAATACCGACGGCTGGTTCATTTTGATGCATCCGCGGCTCGTCGCCGGGGCGTGGGTCGGCTTCAACGACGCGCGCGTCACGATGCGCAGTAACTATTGGGGCGAGGGCGGGCACAACGCAGTGCTGCTGGTCGGAGATTTTTTTCAGCACATTCTCGATGCGCGACTAGTCGACGGCGGCGCCCGCTTCCCGTATGCAAGACCGGGCGATTCTATCTTTGACCCGTATTTCGACGCGGCCAAAGAATGGTTGTTTGACGCGCTCAGAGGTTGGTGGCTTGGAGAAAAAGACAGACCAGCACCTTTGCCGACTCCTCCGCCACGCCGCGAGCTAGAGCGTGAAACACCGCGATTCGACCAAACGCAACGCGAGAGAGATCGAGTCGAGGATGCGCAAGAGCAGAGGAGGCTGGAAAGACAACTCGAGAAGGAGCGGCTGCTGGATCTCCTAAGGCAGAAGCGAGAGCAGCGCGAGCAGGAGCAGCTGGAAAGGGATCGATAGTGTGAAAAACAAATTCTTAGCGACAACTCGAGGCGGTTTTTCGCGCGCTAGCTGCGACGCAACGAATGTAAATACCCGACCGTGCCGCTCCTTGAACTTTTGAACTTTGCCAAAAATTCCATTTGTTCCAAACGTTGCAGGTTATACAGCCGGTTTAATTCCCCGCACCTCTTTCCTCCAACGCCAACGCGGGGGAGGATGAAGGAGGGGGCTTGAACGATTTGAACGTTTGGAACGACTGGAACTGATCCGGCTTAAGCAACGGCGAGCGCTATTATGCCGCGCTTGCCCGTTGGGTTGTCGTCAGGTTCAGTCCAACGATGAAGGACGGGTTCACAGTGCACATCGTATAGATCTCGTCCGGCGTGCAGCCAAACGCCGCCATGTGGCCGCGCAGCAGACGGAGCGACTCGACCGAATTCGGAAACAGCGGCTCGCCCGCGTCCGACGAGAGCGTGCAGTGCTCGGGACCGACCGTACGAATGGCCTTATACATGTTGGCCGGGTCGATGCCGAGCAGCGGCGACAATTCGTCGTAGGTGAAGTTCAGCCATAGGCCGGCCGCGGCCGCCTCCTTCATTTCCTCGATGGTCAAATTGACAAACGGGCTGAAAGGATGGTCGACGACGCCCTTTTTGAAGCCGATCTTGTGACTGAACTCCGCCATCGCGCGGAACTCCTGCTTGGTCGGATGGCCAAAAAAGATCGCCGCGCCATGGTCGTGGGCCATGCGGAAGACCTCTTCGATCTCCGGTAAGAGCCGCTCCTTGTCGTCTAGAAGGTAGTGACCGTATTTAAGCGAGTCGGACCAGGACAGAGGTTCTGTGTGGGCGTTCGGATCGGCGGTCTTGTCCCAAGCGATGGGCTTGCCGCCGACGACCGAGAGCGTGTTGGCTGAGGTGTTGTTGGGCATCCACAGGCCGACGACGCCGGCTTTGAGCATCTTGGCCGACCACGCCGCCTCGATCTTTGAGAGAAAACCCTGTGTGACCGAGCTGCCCGCCCAGACATGCACCGAGGTCAAACCCTTCTCCTCGCACCAGGATTCCAGCGCGCTACGCACGGCGTTAACCGCCGCCGCCGGATCTTTTCGTCCCACGATCGTCTTGTAGAGTATACCCATCATACCGCTTTTCGAGGCGAGCTTGGCGACGCCGAGCGCATCCTGCTGTCCCTCATGCGCATGGCAGTGGATGTCGATCGCGTCGTCGACGCCGATCACGTAGTCAAGCGAGGGATCGACGGGCCCCTGCTTGAAGCCGCGACGGGCAGGATAGGATGTCACTGAGCGAATTGTGCTGGGCGTGGAATAGTTGGGTTTTGTCTCGGCCATCGTCAATCCTCCCGGTTTTAGATTTGATTGGACAATAGCGCTTCCTTGCGCGGCGGGCAAACGTTTCCTCGTTCGGCTGTCACCTCGGTCTTACACTCCGCGTTTGCTCGTTGCCAGATCGCCGGTCTCGTACATGCCGAGGGCTTTGATGCCGGTGACGAGCGACGTCAAGCCGTAGTCACGCAGGATACCGCGCGTGTACGGGATCATCGAATCGACCAGGATGGTAACGCCGACCCGGTGGGCGAGACAGGCGGCGACATGGCTGACGCTTTCCTCTAACCACTCGTACGCACAACGTGGCGGGACCAAGAGACTTTTCCCTAATCACTTTTTCTTGCCGGGTTCGGCCTGGTAACCTTGTTCTTTCCACTTGCTGACGGGACAAAATGTCGTGCTCGTAAATCCGAGGCCTTCGGCTAGCTTCGCAGCCTGCGAGCTTGATGCTCCGGTCCCTCACGTGAAGACGATGTAGGTGTCCTTCGAAATCTTTTTCAGATAACCTTCGAGCTGATCCAACGGAACGTTGATGGCGCCGGGGATGGTTCTTTCTCGAAACTGGACGGCTGGCGGACGTCGATGATCATCACCGTGCCGGCTTCGAGTTGCTTTTTGAGTTCGTCAGCCGGCGTCTGTTTGGCGCCGACGGCCCACTTCGTTTTCGGATCTACCTCATATCTGCGCTGCTGCTGAGCAAAGGACGACGCGGCAAAGAGTGAAAGTGCGGCAATGGCTAGCCCCGCGATCAATGGTCTCATAAATCCTCCTTTGAGAGTAAATCATGCCAACCGGAGCGCAGGCTAACCGGAAAGGCTTACCGTCGTCAATCCTGGGCCAGCTGAGGCGCGACCTCTATCCGGCCTGTTTTTGAACTCTCAATCGGGGAAGTGGGTTCAAGCCGCGAGACATTCCATAAGAGTCGATTTGTTTAGAAATGGTTGCACTTCGATAAAAGACTGGCGAATCGACTGATGTTCAGAGATAAGAATAAATGCATGACTGTACATCAATCCTTCTTCATCGACACGCGCCCGTCCTTCTGGATTGTCCAAAATGGGTTGTAGGCGATCTCCCACGTATGTCCGTCCGGGTCGGAAAAATACCCGGAGTATCCACCCCAGAAGGCCTTTTGAGATTGCTTTAGGATGGTCGCACCTTTGTTTTTCAGTCGAGCGAAAATTGCGTCGACTTCCTGCTCGCTTCGGACATTGTGAGCGAGGGAGTAACCTCGGTAGGCGGGGACACTATCGGCTGTCATCCCCATGTCCTTCGCCAACTCGTCGTGTGGCCAGAGGGCGAAGACAACTCCGTTCAGATCAAAAAACACAACTCCAGGCGGGGTTGACTCCGCCCTCCAACCGACGACACGCTCGTAGAAAACGACAGCACGTTGCAGATCGGCGACACCGAGTGTGATTAGACTTATTCGTTGTTCCATACATCCTCCTAAATAAGCCCATCTTAGTCGCCGCCGCTGTCCTCCGTATTGAACAAATCCGACATCGCGAGCGTGCTGCCGACACGGGTCAACAACGATTGCGGCGTTGTGTCTGCGAGCTCGCGGAACTCGCGACACATATGGGCCTGATCCGCGTAGCCTGCGCCGCAAGCTAAGTCCGCGATGGTTTGCCGCGCCGAATCAGCGACCGATGACTGGTTCAATAGTCGTTGAAACCGCATAATGCGTTGAAAGGTCTTGGGTCCAAAGCCGACCGCCGCGACAAAACGTCGCTGCAACTGCCTGTCGCTGATACCGATCGAAAGAGCGAGATCGCGCACTCGTCTCGCCGGGTGCCGTACGAGCCATGGAATGGCGACCTGAACCGCGGGATCGGGATAAGGCGCGACCGCCAAACGATTTGCCAGTGCGGTTGTTATGTTGCGGAG
>DASPXM010000068.1:0-7495 GCA_035637295.1 Verrucomicrobiia bacterium | reverse complement strand
TGTGATGCGTGTTGCGAAAAATATAGGCCAAAAACAACTTGTTGGCTTCGATCGCCTCGCGGCGATCGTTAGAAACCGCTGCCGTAACGAAGCCCGCAACGTCGACGTTGCTCAAAGACTTACCGGCTTTTGCTGCCCCCTGGGCAATTTCCCCGATACATTTTTCAATATAGCCAGGCGAACAGCCTCCCGACAGCAACACTCCATCACCGATCTCGCCGCCGAGCTGAAGCATGCGCGGGCGCACGGCGGTGATGTACATCGGGATTGGCGCGAACGGCACGAAGCCCATCTTTGCGCCGTTGATCTGGAACATCTTGCCCTGAAAGTTAACGGTCTCGCCTTTCAATAAGCGCCGTAAAATCTCGACATATTCGCGCATGGTCTGGAGTGGATGCGGCGATTCGATCCCCGCTTCTTTCAGCGCCGCCGCATTGCCGGTTCCCGGACTGGCAATCACGCGGCCTGGAGCGAACTCGTCCATAGTAGCGATCGACATCGCTGAAATGATCGGATGGCGCGAGTATGGACTCATAGGCGCCGGCGCGACTTGAATCCTGCTGGTCCCCATGAACAACGCCATCGATGTCGTCAGTGAATCGCGGAAACAAAGATGATCCGACATCCAGACCGACTCCATGCCGACGTTGTCGGCGAGTTGCGCCAGCTCGATCATCTCATGAATCGAGTAAAACCCGTCGAAGCATAACCCGATGCGCATAAATTAGCTCCTAGAAACCTTCCTGCAGAATCTCTGGCAGATTTTCCGCTAGGACGCTCGCTAATCCCATCTTCTCCAGCGTCAGACCTTCGTTTCGGAAGTTCGTATGAAGCGCCGTCGAAGCCAACGTGATCAGCGCATCCATCACCGGCGTCTTTACACCTAACAGTCTCGCAATCTCCGCCATTGGCACGAGACCATATCCGACATCTTCTTTGATGTAGCGATGATCGAGAGACGACGGTGATTTGATCGTTTGATTGGGTACGCTCTCGTTAATTGCCCGGTATGCGGATCCACTTGCGCAGGCTTCCTCCGAAGTGAGGCCCGCTTGATGAAAGATATCGACAAAGCGAAGTGGTTTGAGCCCCAGGTGCTGAACGATTTCCAAGCGCTCTTTGTCCACCTCTTCGATCCACGCGGCGATGGAGGGGGTAATTCCATCACGATAATAACGAAAATCGCCGGCGGTCTTTTCAATCCAGCCTGCATTACCGATCATGCCCGCCGGATGCATGATCGCGTTGATATTCGATAAGCCGGTTTCGAGGACGTTTTCTGCGGCAATGACGTTGGGAAATATTTCTTGAATCTCTTTTACGAGACCGTGAGTCTGCTTTCCCGGAAACGCGGCAGAGCGAAGATTGGTTGTCCGCCGATAGACTTCTACGCGTGCCGGCCCAGGCATTCTGCAAATGTATGTGAGCGTGACCGTTTCACAGAGCCTCACCTCGACCTTGCAACCAAAACTACGCAACAGGTTGGCGACATGGAGCGAGCCGCCAGTGTGGCCGGGGGTCAGCAAAATGCGCTGGCCATCGATGAGATAATCAGCCAAACTCTTTGCCAGGTATTCGTGCGCGACCGACGGCGCGGCGACGATGATGAGATCGACCCCGTTCAACACCGGCGGCAGATGCGGACTTATGAAGTAAGGCGTGGCGAACTTCGTCTCGCCATTCTCGACCAGCTCGATACCGCCGCGCCTGGCGATTGGAATCAATGTCGATTCCGTGCGCGAGAAGAGCCGTACTTCGTAACCGCGCAGTGTCAAGTCCGCGGCAATCGCGCAACCACCGTTGCCGGCTCCGAGCACTGCAATCTTTCGAAAAGACATAAAAGAATTTGGCGATGGCCGCGCGGTCGCCGGCCATCGGTCATCCGACGCGGTAATGCCCGAGCTTGTCTTCGTCGAGCTCGATGCCAAGCCCGGGCTTGGAAGATACGACCACTTCGCCGTCCGAATAATCGAATGGCTCTTGAACGATATCATCCTGGTAATAAATTCCGGCGATGCCGCCTTTGCCCTTTCCTTTGGGGGTGGACACGGGCACAACGCAGCCGTACGTCACAACGCCAGTCGATGCCGCTAAATGAATGTTCGCCGCGTTTCCTACGCCGGTCTCGACCGAACCGTTGACGTTGCACTGTAGACCCGCCGCTTCCGCGACGGCCGCAAGCTTTTTTGCTTTGAACAATCCGCCGGGCTTGGTCGTGTAAATGGAAATCAGATCCGCCGCCTTCTTTTTCACAATCTCGATGACGTCCTGTGGCGTCCAAGCGCTCTCGTCTGCCATGATCGGCGTGTCGACGCGGCCCGCGACTTCCGCCATCTGATCTATGCCTTCGACGGGTTGTTCCATATAGAGCAGATTGTACGTTTCCATCGCTTTGATGATTTTCACCGCGATCTTCGCCGTCGGATAACCTTGATTGGCGTCAACGCAAATATTCAAATCCGCCCCGATCGCTGTGCGAATTTCTCTCACCAACTCGACATCGCGTTTCTGGTCGACACCGCCTTTGAGCTTGATGGTCTTCACGCCTTCAGCCTTCACCTGCACGGCTTCCTCTACGGCCTTGTCGATTTCCATCAATCCGAGGCTGTGCGCGATCGGCACGCGCTCGTGAAACAGACCGCCCAGGAGCTGATATGCCGGAACCTTGAGCGCCTTGCCGATGACATCGTAAAGCGCTGCATCGATGGCCGCTTTGCAGTAGGGGTAGCCTTTTACCGCTTTGTCCATCAACGCGTGAACCGACTCGAATCGGCTCGGATCCTGGCCGGCCAATGCCGGTGCAAGAATATCGTTGATGATGTGAACCGTAGTTTGCGGCGTCTCGCCAAAATACTTGCCGTGATCGCCGCCCCAATCTTTAAGCACCGGCGCTTCGCCGAGACCGATCAGACCTTGGTCGGTGTGAAGCTTGATGATCACGTACACGCCGATGGGCGTGGTGAGGCTTGCCCACTGGTGTACGCGACGCGTCGGCAGGCGAATAGGAATTGTCTCGATCCTGGTGATCTTCATCTTCGTTTAGCCCGCTCTCAACAGCGTGTCGGTTGGAGTATAGTCAGAGAGCAGCTCGCACCCTTTCTCGGTCACGCAAAACATGTCCTTGTTCTGCATGCCGAAGCGGCCGGGAATATACACCAGCGGCTCGAATGCGCCGACCATCCCGGCTTCGACGATTTCGTTGCCGTATCTTCCCATGTAAGGTTCTTCGTGCAGGTGCAGTCCGATACCATGCGCGACGAAGCTGATGGGCTCGAAACCAAGATCACTGAACTTCGCAAGAAACCGCTGGTAGATCTCAGGGCAGCTGGCGCCGGGCTGGATCAAATCCATTACGAGATACTTGCACTCGATCAGATTCGCCCAGATTTTCTCTTGCTCCGCGGTGGCGTCACCGACCACCGCCGTCCGGCAAACTCCGGTCAGATAACCGTTTTTCTGCCCGAATATTTCCATCCGAATAAGATCACCGTTTTGGAGCTTACGCTCCGTCGGCCCGACGTTGGGAAACTGGCTGCGCTCGCCGGAAGCAATAATCATCAGCTTGTAGCTCTCGGCGCCGCCGGCGAAGAGTGAAGTGAGGAGATTTCCCGCAAGTTCCATCTCGCTCATCCCCATCTTGGCGGATCGCAACGTGTCGCCGATCGCTTTGTCGGTGAGTTTGCTCAATGTGCGGAGTAGTGCCAGCTCACTGAGCGTTTTGATTTGTCGGGCTTTGTCAAATATCGCATCGGCGGCGACCCATTGGATGCCGGACAGGATCTTGTGCAGCGTGGCAAAGTCCCTCGCCGGCAGAAACTCCAGCTCGATACCTACCCTAGCGCGATCGAGGTCCAAATCCTTCAACACGTCGGCAATTTTCTCCATCGGATCATCGGTGAATTCTCGATAGATGCGGAGATCGTCGATGCCGGCATGCGCTTTGACCGTCGTCGCCTCCATGTCGATGGCCACCATGGCGATGCGACCGTCCGCGGTCAAAATACACGCAGCATGCCGCCAACGCATCAGCGACTGCGACGGCACAACAAAACCCGAGACGTAGGTGACATTTTCCGGGGACAAAGCAATGATGGCGTCCAAGCCTTCGCCAATGATGTGTCTCTTAAGGGATGAGATAATTTCTTGGTCCATGGCTCGGCTAGATATGAAGATGCGAGAATATCGGCTGGTTCTCAGAGCGTCAAGCCATTCTAGACCACGACCAGTGGACGATTGTTCGTGGATTCGTCACGCATGGTCGTTGAGCGTCCTCTTTTTCAAGGCGTCGTCGAGGGACTTCTTGTTAATACGAACTCCACCGGCGAATTACCTTGATCGTCCATAATTCTTAGTTGTATCGTATCAGCGCTCAGTTTCCCCTCATAACGATTTCGCCGCGGTCGCGTGGTGGACCCATAAATCTCTTCGAATGCGACGCTAAAAGAGATCATATCGCCGACTATTTTGCCGTCCTCGATGCCACGCTTTACTCCGAGAAAAGTCGCTGTGCCGAAGAGCTTGTCTCCTTCGGGTTGGAAAAGGAACTGTTCCGTATAACTGACTTGCCATGGATAGGTGACGTCTCCCTTCCACGACCCCGTAAAGGCCATCGCCTTCGACGTGTCGGTTTGCTTGGCGGTCGTCAATTGCGCCTCATTCTCGCGGCGCATTTGCCACCATACCGCCAGCGACATTAGCAAAAAAATCAGTGGAACCTTCCATACAAGCCGGCGCAGCAATTTCCTTCGCAGCTCCGCTCTCGAGTCTATGTTTTCCTTTACCGCTGCCTTTCGAAGACCTGGTGCCTTATCAAGTGCCGCGATTAACTGATCGACATCGCGCTGAAAATCATGATCGTTCAAAGTCAGCGCATTTCGCTTCGAAAGCGCCTTTAGGTCGGCTCGCAGTCCTTCCGGCTTGGGTATTGAGGCGCCACCGACTAGCACGGGAATGACGAGAACACTTCGCTGTAAGGCCAGCGACACTTCCAGGCCGACAAAATCGCTTGGATCGCTCAGGCGCAGCTGCCCGTCCGCGTTTCGCGCTGTAAGCCAATCTTTACCAATGACCACAACCATGGCGTCGCACGATCCGACTTTCGCGTCGATGTGCGCTGCGAAGTCGGCTCCGGGCGGAATATCATCGACGTCCATGAAAACCTGATCCGCTCCAAAATGCGCACAGAGCCGGTCATACAAACGCCCCGCATAGGGAGCGCTGTCTTCACGGCGGTAACTGATGAAGATTCCGGACATGGACTTTGAGAGATTCGGTGAACGATGAATGCCCGCACGGATACGTACTGAACCCGTGGAATAATTTGCATTTATGGCGGATTATACCGGCTTTCCGGATAGATTGCCCGTGAATAGTCGACGCAATAGTATTTTTGATTGCGTGATTAGCAATTCATTCCAGGCGCCCGGCGACCTGCCACAACCTACTTGCCGCTTAACTCCCGCCGCACCTCTCTCAGCAAGCGAAAGTCGACGACTTTTTCGATCGGGATTTCGCCGATATTCTTTTCGGTCCGGCGAATCATATCGAAGTGAACTCTTAGTTGCTTTTCGCTGATAATGCCGTCTTCATTGAGAGCTTTGACGATCGCGCGATAGGATTCTTTGGCGATTTCAGGATCGACCTTCCACTCTTTTTGGATCACACCAACGGTTCCCTCGGGGTTTTCCTTGGCGTATCGAAGCCCTCTATAGAGCGCTCTCACGACTTTTTTGACTTCCTGCGGGTGCTCCTTGAGGCGTTGCTCGGTGGTGGTGTAGCCATTGCTCGCGAACTCAACGACGTCGCCGACAAACGAGACTTCGTTGAATCCTTCGCGCTTGAGGACGGCGACGGCAGGCACGGGAACGATAATCGCAGCGACAGAGCCGGCTCGTAGAGCGGCCATGCGCGTCCCCTCGGCGCCGATTTGAATTAACAGCGCGTCTTTTTCCGGTTCAACGCCATAGTGTCTGAGCGCCAGGCGCGCCGAAAGATCGGAAGTGCCGCCGAATTGGCTGACACCAATTCTCTTGCCTTTCAGCTCGGCGACTGTGCGGATATCTTTTTGCGCAACCAGATAATACATCGGCCGGTCGGCAGCGTAGAAGATCGCTTTCAACGGCAATCCTCGCGCCGCGAGCCGCAATCCTGAATCCGCAAGCCCATGGTAATGAGCCTCGCCGGCGATCAGCGCGTTGTGGGCCATCGCTGGAACAAGACGCGGCAACTCGATCTCGATCCCTTCATCCTTAAAGAATCCTCTGTGCACAGCGACAAAAAGCGGCAAATAGCCCATCGAGTTTCCCGGCAGGACGAACTTGACCGTATCGGCGCACAACCCGTTGTGGGAGTCGCCGGAAAAATGCAGCGCCAGAACGGTAGCAGCAACGAATAGATATCGTGATAAATGGTTTTGCATAGGTTGGATCTCTTAACGGTGATCGCCGATTAAGCTTTAAACGTTTTGATTTTTGAACCGAAGCGAGCTTCACAGGCCCTCAATGGAACACGCTTCCCCCATCCACCACGATGGTCTGCCCGGTCATGAAGTCGCTGTCCGATGAAGCAAGAAAGACCACTGTGCCCAATAAATCTTCAGGCCTCTCGAGACGTTTGATAGAGCGTGCCTTGAGTTGCAATTCCGTCAACGCCTTCGGCGCGTTTTGGCCTTCGTGTTCCACCAAACCCGGCGCGATGGCGTTGACACAAATGCCGTACTCGCCGACCTCGCGAGCCAACGAACGGGTCATGCCGATGAGCGCCGCCTTTGAAGCCACGTAATGCAAGAAATTGGGCGTGCCCCAGTAGGCGGTAGATGAAGAGATGTTTATGATTTTTCCGCTGCGCTGTTCTTTCATCTGCGGGAACACCGCCTTGGCGCACAAGAACGGCCCTTTGATGTTGACAGCAGAAATGCGATCCCATTCCTCGGCGGTGATCTGGTAAAACGGCCGACGCTCGATGTTAATGAAGATCGCCGCGTTATTGACCAGGATATCGATCCGGCCAAATGACTTTACCGCCTCTGCTGCCATCAGATTTGTGTCTTCTTCCTTGGAGACGTCGATCTTGAGCGCCAGCGCTCGACCGCCTTGCGAGCAGATTTCTTCGGCGACTGTCTCTCCATCAAGAATATCGGCGATGACGACAGCCGCGCCCTCCGCAGCAAGTTTGCGGCAATACGCCGCGCCGATATGCCGCGCCCCGCCAGTAACGATAGCAACTCGCCCCTCCAGCCTCATGAAGACACACCACCGAATTGGAGTACTGGAATATTGGAATAATGGAATACTGGAGTGATGGGTTCAATTTCCATTATTCCAATATTCCAGCTCTTCATCGTAGTCCCTCCAGATGCGTCTTGAAGTCCAACGGATTCCACCATGGCTTCATTCCCAAGGACTCCGCGATCACCCGCGCGGCGTTGTATCCCGGCGCGCCGGTGATATTACCGCCGGGATGGCACGACGAACCGCACATAAATAACCCATCGATC
>DASPXM010000067.1:0-17727 GCA_035637295.1 Verrucomicrobiia bacterium | reverse complement strand
GGGGACACAATACATCGCTCCAAGCTGTCAATGGTCACCGCTTGGGTGCGGCTATCGTATGGCGTGGATTGTGATCCAGAGCAAAGGTCGTTCTGCCGTTCGTGCGGATAGACGTTTGTCTATTCGGTCTAATCTCCACTCGGTCACTTGATCACCTTATCCGCCCGCGCCAACACATTGGGCGGTATCGTCAGACCGATCTGCTTCGCCGCTTTCAGATTGATCATGAACTCGAACTTCGTGGCTGTTCCACCGGTAGATCGGCTGGCTTTGCGCCTTTCAAAATCTTATCCACGTAAGTCGCGGCGCGCCGGAACAAATCCGGAGTGTTAGTGCCATAGTACATGAGGCCGCCGGCTTCCGTATATTCCGTTTGTGGGTAAATTGCCGGGGCCGGCTCTTTACCGCGAGGTCTGCTGCAAGGTGTGCTCGCTGTAAAACGAGAACGGGGCCTGGAAGCATGAGGACTGCGTCAGCACGTCCTTTGCTCGCGGCTCGAAATGCAGTCTCAATATCCTTGGGACTTAGTACGTCTAGATATTGAAGCTCCACTCCAAACGTCTTTGCGGCGAGTTCCACCTCTCTTAACGTTTGTGCGTTGCCTGAGTTGGTTGAAGTCCCGAAGACGGCCACGTGCGAGAGCCTAGGAGCGATCTCCTTCATAAGCTCCAATTGTTTTCCGCTTAACTCCGGGGCAAGGCTGGACAGCCCTGTAATATTCCCGCCAGGTCGCGCAAGGCTGGCGACGAACCGTTTCCAACAGGATCGGGGTCCTGCGCCATCACAATGGGAATCGTGGATGTTGCTTGCTTGGCAGGACGGGTTGCTTGGGGACCAGCTGTGACGATGATGTCTACCTTGAGACGCACTAGCTCGGCCGCAAGCGCGGGTAGGCGATCGAACTTCCCCTCTGCATATCGCCACTCAATGACAATGTTTTTTTCCTCCACGTAGCCAAGCTCGCGCAGACCCTGCCGGAATGCCTTGCGGTGGTCCGGGGCAGCGGAAGGGAAGGAGCCAGATAAGTATCCTATCCGCGGGATTTTCGTTGGCTGCTGTGCCTCGGCTTTGACTGCGACAGCAAGCAGTACAACTACAAACACGATTGATAAGACACCAGCTTTCCTCATTGCGCACACCATTCGTTATGTATCACGCGGGCGCTAGTAGAGAAAAGTGAGATTTACGATGAAAGGCGACAGGTATTCGTTGAGTGGGAGGACTAGATTCAGCCTGAGATTGCATTGATCGACGCCTCAATTAAATTTGACAGCATTTGTTAAAAGGAGAAATCAATTCATTCCTGCGATCGAGTGTCGTAACTACCAGCGAAAAGCGACCGGCCACTTGATCGCCTCATCCGCGCGATATAGAACGAACGGTGGAATCGTGAGGCGATTCTGTTTTGCCGTCTTGGGATCTCCCGGTTCTCGCGCGGGGTCCTTTCGTGCCTCGCCTGTGGACACGCTTGCGCGTTCCTTTATCAACGCTTCGTGGCTGAACTTGCGGACAGCCACGCATGACTCAAGTCCGGCGTGGGTGGCGAACCCTTAGCCGTGGGGAACTCCCATCCGCAAACAACCCGCCGGTTTATCCCGGCGTACAAGGAAAATAAGCATGAAGCAGGACGCACGAAAAAATTCGTACAGGCGCAACAGACAAAAGAGGCGCCTTGCTATGAAGAAGTACATAGCGGAGAAGAAATCAAAGGGGGTGGTAGCGTGAAAATCGAAGACTAGGGAAGGCGTGTCTGTTGACTGTACCTGACCATGTTCATCGATTTGTTAAGTCTCAATCCTGATACAATCGGTTGCTTTATTTCGATTACTTGATCACCTTGTCCGCCCGCCCGAGCACCTTCTGCGGAATCGTGAGACCGATTTGCTTTGCCGTCTTGAGATTTATCGCTAGCTCAAACTTCGTCGGCTGCTCGACGGGCAAGTCCGAAGGCTTCGCGCCTTTCAGTATCTTATCCACATAGGTAGCGGCGCGCCTGAAACTCTCAGCGTCGTTGGCTGAATAGGATACGAGGCCACCGGCCCCTACATCCTCAGTTCCCTCTGACATTAAAGGCAGTCGATTTTTTATGGCAAGGTCTGCAATCCGCTTTGGGTAACGTAAAAGCAGGATACTCCTAACCCCGATGAGCGCGTTCACGTGCCCTTTGGCCGCAGCTTGGAATGCCCCCTCCAAATCAGGGTTCGGACCTCCCACCTCTAGGGATTGAAGCTGTATGTTTAGTGGGCGCGCGGCAGCCTTGTACTCTTTAAAAGAAATAGCCGCCGCTGGTGCGTCCAGCTCCCAGAGAACTCCAACGCGCGATATCCTGGGGACCACCTCCTTAAGCAATTCCAGCCGTTTTCCGCTTAACTCGCGGCCAAGTGTGGTGAGCCCCGTGATATTTCCACCTGGGCGCGCCAAACTGTCGACTAGCCTAGTCGCGACCGGATCCACAGTAGCGACCATGACAATGGGGATCGTCTTGGTCGCCTGCTTGGCTGCGAGGATCGCTGGTAAAGGTATGATAACAAGAACATCAACCTTAAGTTGCACGAGTTCGGCTACGAGGCCCGGGACCCGGTCGAGCCTTCCGGCGGGATAACGATATTCAATCAGGATGTTTTTTCCCTCGGTGTAACCGAGATCTCGCAGCCCTTGCCGGAATGCCTCGCCGCTGGGACTGGGAATGGAGGGGTCGCCCCTTCCCGACAGATATCCTATCCTCGGGACTTTCTTCGGCTGCTGCGCCTCGGCTATGACTGCAACGGCAAGCAGTACCACTACAGGCAAGATTGATAAGACACCCGCTTTCTTCATTGCACACACCATTCGTTATGTATCACGCGGGCGGTGGTAGAGAAAAGTGAGATTTACGACGGAAGGCAAGAGTTATTCGTTGGGTGAGAAGACCGGATTTAGCGTAAGATTGAACTGATCGGATCGACGCGTCTATGCAATCTCATGCAATACTTTCAAGCTGTGCCCGGTCTCTGAGGCCTGGCTGAGTCATGATTGCTGGACAGAATTTCGGGGATTCACCTTTCTATTTGACAGCTCCAACTGCCTGATGAAAGAATTCATCCGCTTGGCAGGCGTGTATTTATGAGGAGACTTTAATGGCTATCTTGAAGAGCGTAGTCGTGCCGAAAAATTCCGGCGCGGCGTTCGAAGTAAAAAAGAGACAGAGACTGCAGATCGCGGGGAAGAGTATCGTCGATTTCGTCGCTTTCAACTTGCACGATTTGACCGAACGGTTTGATCAGGCACGAACAAAGACGAATCAGGTGAAAATTTTTATCAGCACCGGCGATATTTTATACTCCAAGCGCAACAATCCGATGCTGACGATCATCGAAGACACGTTCAACGAAGGGCGGCATGATCTGCAGAAGGGGATGTGCAGCCGGATGCGTTTCGAGATGGTGGCTCAAGGGATATCGAAGCGGGTGTTCGCGGAAGGTGTCGATATCAATCCGAAGGCGGCGGAGGAAATCCCCGATCACGGCTGTTGGGAAAATCTGAGCGCGGCGGTGAAACGGTGGAATATTTCGCCGGACGACGTGCCGAGCCCGTTCAATATATTTCAATGCATGCGCATCGATCCCGACACCGGCATCATGTACGACACGATGATTCGCCCAAAAGACGAAGCGTATGTCGACTTCCGAGCCGAAATGGATTTACTTGTCGCCGCCAGCGCATGTCCGGAGTCGGGCAGGGGACAGGCGATTCGAGTGGTGATTTCCGACGATTAAGATTAGGAGCACCACGAAGCGCACGAAGGGTCGGGTGGTTCACCGCGGAGGCGCTGAGGACGCCGAGGTGGAGAGTGTGGAAAGAAAAACTCTGCGCACTCTGTGCCTCGGCGGTGCATGCAGTTAGATGAACGGAGTGAATGGGGACAGGCAACTTTTAAAAATACTTGAAAGTAGCCAGTCCCCGGGCGGTCAAATCACGCCGACACTTCGAACGTCAACATCTGTCGCGTCGCCTTGTGATAAGCGTCGACGCAGGCCGCTTCGGATTTTTCTTTTGGCGGGGCGACGATCCTGGCGCGCGCGGAGAACGTTACGGGACTTACGTCGAATGGATAGGGATCCATGATCACGGCGCCGGCGCCATTGGGGCGGATCGTGAGCTTCACGGTCTTGTCGCTGTCGTAGGAAACGCGGACCGGAGCGATGCTGTATTCCTCGAATTGTTCATCGGATGCATAGCCGTCGCAGCAGAAGTAGAGCGACAGCAAATCGAATATTTGCAGCACCATGTAATTGTACGCAAGCTCGTTGAGAAAACCGGGATCTTTCGTAACAAAAGATTTTTTGCTCTCTTCTTGCTTCACTTCCATCTCTTTTTTGGCGTTTTGCACTGCTTCGCTTCGTTCGCGAAGCCTGCCAGCTGGTTCCGTGAAAATATTGTAGCGATTGTGCCACAGGCCGGTGCGATGCATGGACACCAATAAACCTGCGTAAGGATCGTGGGAACTAATCCAGTCGACGTTTCTGGAGTAGGCTTTGAGCTCGGTTGCTTCGAAATTCGGCACCTCTTCTCGATGCGCGAAGGGCCGGCCCTTTTGCACATTCATTGGTGGATTTCCCTCCCACTCGCGATAACCGCTGTCGTGGTAGGTGGTCGCGAAAACCATGGTTTGATAGGGCCGCAGTCTGGAGAAGCGATCGTTGCCCCAGTGCGCCGCAAACTGCGCGGCGAGCTCGGCATGATCTTCCTGTGAACTTACGTAAGCGCGTCCGTCCTTTAATTCGCGTATAACCATGATTATCTCCTCAAGAGTTTTGTTTAACCACAAAGAAGGTCACAAAGAATATTTTCAAAGGGGGCTCGCTACTTTCTGTGTTACGCGAAGAGTCTATTTTATCGCTCCATTCCGAAAAGTCTAAGAGCATTGCCGCCGAGAATCCCCTCTTTCGCCTCCTGTGACAAATCTTCCCGTGCCTGAATGACCGGCACGGTATTGGGCCAGCTTCCCATGGTGTCGGCATGAGGGTAGTCGGTCCCCACCACCCAACTTTGAGTTCCGAGACGTTCGACCACAACACCGAGCAGCGTCTCGGTGGGACGAATGGAGAAGTAAAGGCGGTCCAGGTACTCGACGGGTTCCTGCTTGAGCCTCGTTTGAAGGCGATCGTAGTCACCTTCTCCCTGGTACACTGCGAAGAGACTATCCATAAGATGCGGAACTTGAGTTCCTCCGCCCTCCATAAAGCAAAAGCGCAGCTTGGGAAAAGCGTCCAAGACCCCGCCAAACATCAGGTTCGCCAGTGCCAGTGTGTTTTCGTAGCAGTTTCCCAGAGCGCTCCAAAAGCCGTAGCCGCGCGTTTTGTAGTGCCTTGTCAGCCGCCAGCCGCCGGCAATCGGTCCAGTGTTGACCGGATGCACGATGATCGGAACATTCAGTTCCTCAGCCTTAGCGTAGAAAGGCCATAATTCTTCCGCATCGAGATCCTTGTCTCCGACGCTGGTGTAGCTTACGGGCGCGGAAAATCCCAGCTCTCGCACGGCGCGCTCCAACTCCTGAACCGCCAAATGAGTATCTTGGAGGGGAATCGTTGCTAGCCCGATAAATTTGCCTGGATATTTTTTTAGGATTCTGCCAATCGCATTGTTATAGGATCGACAAACGCTCACTGCCAACTTGGGCTCTACATCGTAATAGAAGGCGCCATTACTGGGAACCAACACCTGCATGTCGAAATGAGCCTTGGTCATATCAGCGACCCGAATCGACGGGTCATCTCCCGAAATCCGCGGTCTCGGGTTAAATGGGTTGGGAATATGGCGCGCATAGTCGGGAATATTTCGCTGCCGCGCCGCGTACGCGACAAAGGAATTGCCCTTGATGTCAATGACGATCTTGGGACCCTCAGCGCCGAATTCTGGCGCTACCTCGTCAAAGGCATCACTGGGCAATATATGGGAATCACAGTCGATATAAGCCATCGGCTCTATTCCTCCCAGACGCTAACTATTTTATCCCTAACAGATCTCGAAACTCGTCCCTAATTTGGACGTAATTTTTTCCTAGATTTAGATCCGAAGGGATAATCCTGACGTTCTTTATCATATCGATTGGATTGCCTGCTATATCTGTTCGGACCGAACTGCGGTCCGTCTTGACGATTAGCTCCTGACCTTCTTTTGACAGAACAAAATCGACGAAGAGCTTGGCCGCGTTGGCGTGAGGCGCGAGTTTGTTGATGCCGACAAGTCCTGCCGCCGAGACCACGGGGTCGAGCGCTAACAACTCCACGGGGCTGCCCTTGCGCTTGGCTTCAACGGCGTTCTGTAGAAAATTATTGACCAGGATCGCGATCTCGCCTCCGGTGAGTAGCTCTGTCAATAATGCGCGTCCCTGTACCAAACGAACTTCCTGCCTTCTCAATCCTTCGAGAAATTTCTGCGCCTTCTCCGCACCCCATATTTTTCGCAGGTTCGCATACCATTCAAAATCGGAGGAGTCCAATCCCAACCGGCCTTTCCACTTCGGCTGCAAAAGATCGAGATACTCCTTCGGCAGATCTCCCGGTGATACCAGGCGCGTGTTGTAGCTAACGATCATCGGGCTTGTGTACATGGTGGCCCAATAGCCTTCGTTGTCCTTATGCCCGTCTGGAAAATACTTTCTCTCGGGAGAATCGTGCTTAGCGAAATAGCCTTGCTCGAGAAGCGCATAAGGCTCAAAACCGGTGGAGTTCATGACGTCCCATATGTGACTGCCGGCGCGCTGCTCCGTTTGAATCCGAGAGACCAAGGCGGGACCGGTAGCTCGGTAGAAGGTGGTCTTGATAAACGGATACTTCCGCTCCAGAGCCGACAAGATGGACTGCGCATCCGGGATCGGGATGCCTGAATAGAAAACTAATTGGCCCTCCTTTTTGGCCCCTTCAACAACCTCTTTTGGTTGGCTTTGGGCTTCCGCGCTCCAGCCGAGCACAAGAGCCAGAAAAAATGCGGCAGCCTTCAGAAACAAAATGTTCTTGGCTTCCGCAGAATTCTCCTCAAAATCGTGAGACATTTTTTGTATCTCTGTTCCGGGCATCAGTAGCATTCCAGCCGTCTTTGGCTACAAAGCATTTGGCAACGGAGCAACTCCGAGTTCGGACGCGAGTTCTGTCAACTGCTCCCAGGTCGCTGCGTCAATCTCTACACCTTCACTTCGCTGCTTGGTTTCCCGTCTTCGCGCCATTTCTCCAGGCAGTACGATCTCATTAAATCCCGGCGCGCACTGGGTCGATTTTATAGACGCGATAAACTCGTCGACTTTGTCGTAAAAAGCCTCGAGTGGTTGGAATTCTTCTACGGCAAATGCTTGCAAGAAAACTCCGTTTACGCCATGCCCGCCTTTGTCCCACCAATTTTTCCCCGGCCCGTTGCCGGAAAGCAGCCCGCCGAGAATTTCAGTTACCAGCGCGACGCCTGATCCTTTGTAGCCGCCGAAGGGTAAGAACACCCCGCGCGGCGGACCGCGAAACGCCTTAAAATCATTGGTCGGATTGCCGTCGCCGTCGAGGATCACACCGTCGGGAATCGGGTCCTTCTTGGCGACTCGCTTCTGGATCTCGCCCATGCTCATCGAAGCCGTGGCAAAGTCGAGGATGATCGGCTCGCCGTTTCGCGTCGGAATGCCAAAGGCCATCGGATTCGTGCCGGTGATCGGTTTCATGCCGCCGTAAAGAGTCGTCGTCGCCGATCCGACACTGACAGCGCCCATGCCCATCAGTCCCTGTTCCGTCGCCATCTCCATGTAATCCGCGAGCCGTCCGGTGTGGCCGGCGCGACGCAAAGTGACGATGCCTACACCATGCGCCTTGGCTTTTTTAATCGCGAGCGTCATCGCCATGTGTGCAGCGATCTGGCCGATGTAATGCTTGGCGTCGATGACAGCGGTTACCTTGCCTTCGCGTTCGACTTGGGGTTTTGCGTTCAGATCATAGATTTTGTTCTCAATGAACGCCAAATACTGGAGAACCCGTGTTACGCCGTGGCCGGCATAGCCGCGCAGCTCGGCTTTGACGAGCAGCTCGGCGACGAGATCGGCATCCGGTTGCGGAATGCCGCCTCCGACGAGAAGCTGTTTGCAAAAAATGAGCAGCTTGTTGTGGTCAATTTTCGGCACGGAGAGTCCTAGCTCGTTACACACCCTTCGACAAAGCTCAGGGCGAACGAAATTTGATCATTTATCCTCCCGACACCAAATTCTCCTACCTCTTATTAACCGGAAAATACCGTTCAAGCCAGTCTGCAACAATGCGTGTCAGCCGCGGATTTTCTTCGTTAAACGTGAAATGGTCGACATCCGATAACAAATGCAATTCGGTCGGTTGTTTGGCGCGCTTGAACATCTCGATCGACTCGTAAGTTGGTGTCACCGAATCGTTGGCGCTGTGAAGCAATAGCAGCGGCCGCGGCGAGATATTGCCGACCTGATCGTCCGCGCGAAAATCGTTCATGCTCTGCGCGGTCTCAGCGGGAAACTCCATGATCGAACCCGCGCTCATATTGCGGCGTAACTTTTCCGGGATCGGCACGATGTCGTAGCGGGGCACCATCAGCGACTTGCCGGTGCGCTCGCGATGGCGTTTGCCTTCTTCCAGCATATTGGTGAACTTGGACCACGCTTCCGGCGTCGGATGCTGGCCGCGGAATTTTCGCTCGCCGTCGCCCCAACCGCCGCACGAAATCACCGCGGCGACGCGTTGGTCGGCGCCGCCGGTGAACACGGCGACAGCCGCGCCGAAGCTGCTCCCTACCAGAGCGATTCGCTGCGGATCTACTTCAGAGCGCGCCGCCATGTAGGAGATCGCATTACGCGTATCGGCGACTTGATCGAGGCAAATAATTCTTCCGTGCTCGCCTTCGCTCTCGCCGCAGCCGCGAAAGTCGACGCGCAATGTCACGTAGCCCCATTGGTTGAATTGCTTGGCGACGACTATTTGGCCCTGTCCGTCTTTGTTGCCGCCGAAACCATGTAGGACGACGAACGCCGGTCGACGCTCACCGGGTTTTAAGTCCGGCGGAGTATCGACGATGCCTGCTAGTTTAAGTCCATCGGATTGAAAAGTTATTTTTTGTTCCATGGTCCTTGCCTCCGTGATTTTGTTTGTCGCAATGGCGGTTAGGGGCGGGGCATGCTGCGCCCCTATAGTTGTTTGCCCCAGAGCTCTTTTAGAAAACCGCTTTTGTCCAATTGTTCGGCGAAACTATTATCGATAATCTCCGCGGGTTTCTTTCTGATTAGTGTGCCTTCCTCGCGCGCCATTTCCACGGCCTGCGTCACGGCGTTGACCGGCACGATGAGCCGGCGATTGACCATTCCCTTGGCATAGGCGTCATAGGCCGACTGCAGAACCTCTTGATCGTTAACGCTCAGAACTTTCGATAGTGCTGCTTTTCCTTTGTCAGGATTTTTTTCCAGAAAGAAGATCGCGTCGGCCATGGCTGCGACAAACTTCTGAACGAGCGCCGGCCGTTCTTTAAGGCTCTTTAGATTGGTGAACATGGAACTATAAACAGCCGGCACGTCTAATTCGTTCAGATTATAGATCAGAGCGAAGCCATCTCTCCTGGCGCGAACATCCAGGGGGGGCGTGAGAAAAGTGGCCTGAGTCAGTCCCTGCAGCATGGCATTGTAAGGCTCGAGCTGGCCTGTTCCGCCGATGTGAAGCAGCTTGACGTCCTGTGTCGTCAAGTTGAATTTTTTCATCACTGACTTTGCCAGTTGGTCAGTGAGACCACCGGGCCGGGCCACGGCGATGGTTTTGCCTTTGAGATCCTGAGGCCGTTTGATCTCCTTGCGGCCCATCAGCACCCACGGCAGGCCCACGATGGGTGAGCCAATTAATTTGGCGTCGGCTCCGGCAGCCATGCGCGGGATCATCGGATCGGCGGAGCAGTAGATAAATTGGATCTCGTCGGCGGACAACGCGGCCAGGCTGACCACGCCGCCGCGCAGTGTCACATGCTCGATCTTGATCCCGTACTTGTCGAAGAGACCGTTGTACAGCGCGCTGTAAAAGTGAATGAAGCCGCCGGTGATCGAACAGGTACCGACGCGGGCTGGGGTGGTTGGCTCGCCGGGTTTGGGTATGTAGGGATTGGCTTTGCTATTGGAGCTAATCAGGAGCATCGCGATCGCGATGATCGGTATGAACTTTCGAATTTGACTTCCAAACGTACGGTTCCTTTCCCCTTGACGCGGAAAGCCTGTGCTGAGCAAAGTCGAAGGAGTCAGGATAGGGGTGCGGCGTCGGTTTCTAGTTACGCGGCGTTTCACCCCCACTCTAACTCTCCCCCGTCGAGGGGGAGAGAATCGGATTTCGAAGGGAATCGAACTATGAGCGGCTTCGCTAACGTTCATTCGCGATCGTTTCAACTGATTTATCCCCATGGACCCAAGAATGGCTCTCCGAGGTAGGCGTTGTCGTCTCGATCCAGCGTTTCCGGCCAGTCGCTGAGCCGGCGTGGTTTTCGCAATTCCTTCGGTCTCGGTTTTCCCTCCCAGCCGATCTGTTCCATCGCGTAGTAAATTTGGATCGTGTGGCCGTCCGGATCGCGGACGGTTGCGGAGTATTCGATGCCGGGGTGAAGTTCCGCTGGAATGGATTCGGTCACTTGGACACCGTTGTCGTGGAAAAATTTGACAGCGTCTTTGAGTTGTCGGTAGTTGGCCAGTTGAAGTCCGAAAGCGGCGCATTTGGAGTGCGGACTCAAGCCGAGGGACTCGCGCAACGTGAGCGGCAGGAGAGCAACGGAATGATGCTCGGTGTTGCAGCGTAAAAACAGGCAGCGTTCGCCGCGCCAGATTATTTCTTCGGTCAACGTAAAGCCTAGAGTGTCGCGATAGAACGCAGCCGCGGATTCAAGGGTTTCAACGAAGAGATAAACCGGTCCGAGCCGAACGATTTTGAACGGACGAGGCAGAAGAACACCGTCTACGTCGTAGATCGCAGATAGTTTGTCGACGTAGCGATACCCGGAAAAAAAATCGACGCCCCTGGCTTGGGCTTGCTGCACCTCGTCGAATTCCGCGATTTGCGGCAACTCGGGCGGTTTGTCGAAGCCGCGATCGTACATCGCGCGCGGTTTGCTGTAGCCGTTCCAACCGATCTGCTCGATGCCGTAATAAAGCTCATTGCTGTGGCCGTCGGGATCATAGAGATAGGTGTGCCAGTTCGATCCCGGCATATCGCGCCCCGATCGCTGCTGCTTGATGTCTCGTTCGTTGAACCATTTAATCGCGTTGCCGACCTCTCTCAAGCTGCCGACTTGCCAGGTAATCTGATTAACCGTCACGCCCGGCTTTTCATGCCGGCCAAGCGCGTCACGCACGCGCTTAGGAAAAAGCACCATGGCGTGGTGATCGTTGCCGTAGCGGGTGAAATAGCCGTTGGGATCACCGAGACCGGCCATTTGCGCCGGATCTTTGGCGCGCCGCGAATAGTCCATGGTGTCGGAAATCCGAAAGCCGAGAAGTTCGACATAGAAACGTAATCCCTCTTCCATATGATTCAGGTTAAACCCGAAGTGGCCGAGCCGTCGAATCTTAAAGGGCTGGTTTAAGAGCACCCCGCCAACGTTGAATTTTCCATTGACTCCCGTCATAGAGCACCTCCGAAGAGTGTTCGGCCCCTCTATACAATCTTTTCACCGGACTCACAACGTGATTCTGTGAATTAACTTGCAAGTGTTCAATCGGTGGTTTATCAATATTCTGGATGATCGATCGGCAGGTTGAGGATGGCTCAAAAATACCTAGAGTCGGCAACGTAGGAGGTTCATAATGGCGCTCGAAGAACTTCATTCCAATGGCAAAATTCACTGGCCGGGCGATGCCCGCATCGCCGTCTTGCTCAGCTTCGATTTTCAAGGCGGCGAAGACGTTAAGCCGGACAAAAACGGCAAGATGAATCATGAAGAATATACCCAGGCAGAGTACGGCCCCAAAACTGGTATTTGGCGAATTCTTCGCATTCTTGCGTCCCACGAAGTGAAGGCTACTTTTCTTACCTGTGGCGGCATTGCCGAGCGCTATCCGGACCAAGTGGCCGCGATCATCGCCCAGGGTCACGAGATCGCCGGTCATGGCTATCATCATGAGGTTGCGCGGGACCTGACCAAAGACGAAGAACGCGACGTCATCAAGCGCACGACGGAAATGATTTTGAACCGGGCCAAGAAGCGCCCGTCCGGCTGGCGATCCTGCACGCAAAGCCCGAATAGCTTGGAGTTGCTCTTGGAGCAAGGTTATCTGTGGAACAGCAACTCCTTTTCGCACGACCTGCCATTTGTTTGGCAGAGTGGTAAAAAGAAGCTCGTCGAGTTGCCGCGTCAACCGTTCGGTGACGGTAGAACCTACGGCCATCGCGATTCGGGCAATCCTAACGATACGCTAGTGATCTGGAAAGGGATGTTCGACCAGTTCTACGAAGAGTCGACCATCGCGCCGACATTCTGTCCGTTCCAATTCCATCCTTATATTTCCAGCCGGCCGGGTAGGGCGAAAACATTGTCCGATATGATCGGCTATATGAAGTCGCACAAAGGCGTTTGGTTCGCCACCGGCAGCGAGGTGGCGCATTGGTGGTTGGAGAAAGAATTCTCTGTCGAACGCTCAAGCGAGCGAGTGTCGAAGGTAGCGTAAGCGAAGAATGGAGTGATGGAGTACTGGAGTGGTGGGTGGGGAAAAAAAACCAGTACTCCAGTATTCCATTACTCCAGTACTCCAGTTTTTTTTACGACCTAAACCAGTAGCGAATTTTCTTTCTTAATCCCCGTCCCATCCGTCGCTTCACCTCGAACCAAATCCTTAGAAACCAATTGCGCGAGAACCACGCGAACGACGTCGACGTGGTGATCCACTGGTGATTGAACTCGAAATTCGCTTTAATCCTTCTAATTTGCAGTGTCTTGCCGAACTTCCTCTGGAAGATCGCTTTGACGCTCACGGCGTTGCGGGATTCGACGAAGACCGTGATGGTTTCGACGGGCAGCAGGGTTCGGACACGCGCGATCTTTTGCGCTAGGCTGACCTCATTTCTCGCGCTGACCTCGATGATGTTGCTCAATAGTTCCGGTTCCTCCTGTAGTGAACCTTCGATGATACTGCGCCGCAATTTGATCTCTTGCCCGTGGTCGGCGTCGTAGCCAGCCAGGACAAAATAAGTCTTGTGCTTAGAGGTGTGCATCGATTTTTGCCACCAGTCCAGAGCGCGTTCCAAGCATGTCCGCGATGCCTGGGAAAGCCGCTGCGGGTCCAGCACACCATAGGGCATGGCGACGATGACGATGGAAATGGCGAGTTACTCCTTCTCGAAAAAAGTTTCGCCCCGCGCGTCAAGATTGGTAAATTACCACGTCGAGTGGTTTGCCGCCGACGGCAAGATCAGGGCAAGCGCTGAGCGCGACGAGCAAATCCATCTCGGCGCGGATGTCCATGTAGTTGCCGTCCTTGGGGCGGATCTGGGTATGTTCCATTTTGCCGGTGACGCCGTCGATCTTCATGTGCTGATTCAAATTAAAAGGGCTCGGAATGTCTTCCGGAAAGATGCCGTAGGAAGCCACAGCCTTTGACAAGTTCTCGTAGCAGCCATGATCGGGAATTTCCTTGATCTCGCGTGGATAGTATTCGCCTAGTCGATTTTCCTGCTGCGCCAATCGAAAGCGATAGCCGCTGCACATGCCTTTTTGCAGGTCGTGGGTGCCTTCGTTGAAGCCGTCATACAAGATCGTCATCATGTGCTGGTTGTTACGGCCCATGAGTTTATGACCGGCGGTGACAAATAGCGCCATGTTGTAAACCTTTGTGCGAGCTTGATCGAATCGTTCGCGCAGGTTCTGAAGTTTGAAGCAAACAAAATCCACGGTTGTCGTAGCGCTAATGCGGATGACTTGGCTTTGTTTCAATTCCGCAGACCAGCCGGTGTTATGCGGGACATGGGCTTGGCTGACGATATTCATCGAAATTTCCCCCTCTCCTAGGATTAAGGACGCGAGCTAGCGGTTCTTGTACAGCGAATCGACGAAGCCATTGGCGACGAGGTCGCGGATAAATTTCGACTCAGCAAACCGTTGCGGAGTGATTCCTGGAGGCAAGGGGCGAGTGGCCGATAATTCTTCGAGAATCGTTTGGATTCCCGCCGCGGTCGCTTCCGGAGCGCGCTTGAAATATTTGTTTGCATAGACTTCGTAGATCTTTTCTGCGGCAGGCGTGCTTTTTTGTTTTGTGTATTTTTCCAGCACCGCCATCGCCGACGCCTTGTCGGTTTTAAATCGATGAATGCCTTCGACATAGGCTTTCATGAAACGAGTCGTCAAATCCGGTTGGCTCTTGAGAAATGCCTGCCGTGCGGCGAACGGGCCGAACGGATAAACGAGCCCGGACGCGGAAACATCGGCAAGGCGAACATATCCCGCCGTCTCGGCGTTCAGCGTTTCCGGCCCGGTGGCAAGCACGCCGCTTTGTACCGAGCCGGCCTTCAACGCGGCGAAGATCTGTGGGCCCGAGCCGGTCTGAAATATGGCGACGTCTTTGTCGGGCTGGAGGTTCCATTTCTTTAGCATGTAGCGTGCTATGAAGTCGGTCGTGGCGCCGATTCGACTTACGCCGAGTCGTGTTCCTTTCAGTTGATTCACTTCTTTGATGCCGGGAATAGACCAAAGCTCGAAGGGCAGCGCATCGATGCTGGCGCCGAGCAAGACCACGTCGGAGCCTTGCAAATTTGCCGCGACAGTCGCGCCACCCGCAGTAAATGAAATCGTCACATCACCGGCGATCAACGCTTGCAGCGAAGGCGGCCCGCCGGCGATGTAAACAAACTCAGGCTCGATGTTGTACTTCTTGAACAGCCCCGCTTCTTTGGTCAGCCACAGTGGGCCGTAGACAACGGCGATCGACGTATAAGCAATGCGCAGTGGTTCGGCATTCACCTGCGAGGACATTCCTACCAGCACTAAACTTGTGAGCCAACTAGCGACCAGTCGACGATGAGAAGTATGTTTGTTTGTCGAAATTTTTCCCATGGGCATTTTTCCGTGAGCAATAGGTTAGTTTACCCATCCTGTCAAGTAATTAACCGGCGAATGATCCGCTCGCTCGACAAAATAGCCCAAGTTACTAATAACCCGACATTTCTTTACGATTGCGCATCGATAAGAAATAATCGACTGAATGTAAACCGGGGGCTCGGCCTGTGCGTCAAACAAATTCAGGACAGCCGGAATCGAGCGAAATTTAGAAAATTGCAAAAATAAAGGAGATTCGAAATGAAAAAATCGCTATCGATTGGTCTTGCGGCAATGGCAATCGGAATTACGGCACCGGTTTTCGCGGCAGGGGGCTTTTGGGATCGGCTCGGCGACCGAATCGATCGAAGACTCGATGCTAGGGGCGAACGACGCGATGCTAGACTCGATGCAAAGGGTGATCGGATTAATCAACGTCTCGACAACTTAGCGGACAGGGCAGAGGCAAGGGGCAGAACCAGACTCGCGGAGCGACTCGATCGCCGAGGCGACCGAATCGATAATCGCCTGGACCGGAGAGGCGACCGGATCGACGCCCGTCTCGATCGACGCGGAAATCGTATCGATCGGCGCTTGGACCGCCGCGGCTAAAATGGCAATCATAGCAACAGGTAGGGGCGATCGGCCGGTCGCCCCTACAGAATCATTCGCTAAATTTCACCCCTGAAATACTCCTTGAAGCCGGTGACCATCAGGTTCGCCAATCTTTCATTGTAGCTCTCGACATGGCCATAGTGAGTCAGCTTGGGCACGACGATCAAGCGCAGCGCATCAGCGAAGGGCTTGAAGCGATTAAAAGCGTAGACCTCGCGGCGAAATTCCAGGCCCTTTTCACCGCCCTCGACCCAGTGGCCCTTGTCGTGCTCGCCGACGATGTGCAGTAGTTTCTTGCCGCGCAGGCGGTTGAGATCCGACTTGTACGTAATGAACAATTCGTCATCCGGCAAACCCGAGATTTTTTTGATGTCGGGCAATAACACATCGTGAGCGCTGTGTTCGATGTCTTGCAAGTACGGCTTGAACTGTGGCCGGCGATGATTTTCCAATTCGAACCATTTTTCGGCGCTGCCCCAGGGTTGGTTGGGTCCGATGTAACCGCTTTTCACATATCCTTTGGGCGATCGGCGGCTGAGGTCGGTCAAATTGCGAAACGGCGCGGCACGCTCCTCCGGCGAGTTTTTGGCGCAGGCTAAATCCCATTCCTTGCGTATCCACGCCGGCATGCCCGTGCCGAACCCGAGGCCGCCGATCAATTTATTTTTTAGTCCGTACTGCTCCATCAAATAAAAATACTCGCCGCCGGTGGAATGACCCCACATGAAAATGGATTCTCTGAGGTTGTTCTCGACCAGAGCTTTGATCGCTTCTGCGCACATCCTGAACGTATAAACCGCGAGACGGTTTCGGAGTTCTGTGTCACCGGGAACTTCGCCGATGACGAATTCCGGCCGGCGTTCCGCTATTGACGCCCAATGTTTGCGACTGTAGTGGCCGGGCAGTGAAATCGTCAAAACAGGAATACCGAGTGACGCGATATGTTGCGCTACACCGACGCGCGCTTCAGTGGGATCAGTTTTGGTGAGATCGAGATACGCTTCTGGGCCGTCAGGCGTGAAGATAAACTCATATTCGTTTACCGCGCCGCCGTGAATCATCACCACGGCCATGTTCGGAATCGATATCGCTGCCGGCGAAAATAACCGACCGTGAATGTCCCAGCAAAAGAGCTCACCGGGCTTTTCGGGATTCGGGTAACGGCGAATGGACTCCTGGACCTCCCGGAGTGTGTATGTCGTGCGCGGAAACGGATCGGGAAAGCTCTTATAGTCGTCAAAGGTCATGTAATAGATAAAATCATCGCGCAGGCCTTCGCCGTGCTTCAGTGCCGCGACCAGTGTGTTCATTGCCTCGTGACTCATTGCGTACTCCTCATTCCATAGGTTCCTACCAGATATGTGGTGGCTCATGCGCATTGTCAATCAACTTGAGATTGGAATTTCTCCGAGCCGGTCAAACCGAGATGTTTCGCCACGCTCAACATGACACCCAAAGGCATTGTCATCCCGAACTGAGTGGGGGATCTCGTCCGAGTCGATTCTTTACACATAAGCGGCCGCACTTGATGGCCTGTCTGATTGTGAGGTAAGAAAAACAATACGGAAGAATAGGAGGCAGCGAGATGGCAGAAGCTGGGATGCGCCCGTCCTACGAAAACGTCGATCGCAAGGTCGAGGTGATGGACACACCTTATGACCGTTGGATTTCCTCACAGGGGATCGATGTGATTCGCGGATTCTTTGTCGAGGACCTTTACACGATTCCGCTCAAGTGGTGGGACCGCATGGGCGGCAACGGTGTTTACATTATGCTCGACGGTACCGGTTATCAGGATGACGCGTACATCGTCGGGATTCCTTCAGGCAAAAGTCTCAATCCGCAGCGGCATATTTATGAGGCCCTTTACTACGTGCTCAATGGCCGGGGCGCAACGACGGTCTGGCAGAACCACGGACCGACGCAGAGCTTCGAATGGCAGACCGAGAGTCTTTTCGCCATCCCACTCAATGCCTGGTACCAACACTTCAACGGACAAGGAGACAAAGAGGCGAGACTTTTGGCTGTGACGACGGCGCCGCTGGTTTTCAATCTGTTTCACTGCGAAGACTTCGTCGTCAATAATCCTTACTC
>DASPXM010000066.1:0-33634 GCA_035637295.1 Verrucomicrobiia bacterium | reverse complement strand
CCCCAAGACTTTTCGAGAACGACGTTGCGGCCCTTGGGACCCAACGTAACCGTCACGGCATCGGCCAGTAAGTTAACTCCGCGCAAAACTCTGCCGCGCGCCTCTTCACTAAAGCGAATATCCTTTGCAGCCATTGCTAATTCCCTCCTTATTCAATAACGCCGAGGATGTCATCTTCGCGCATAATCAGATGTTCCTCGCCGTCAAGCTTGATTTCAGTGCCGGAATATTTTCCAAAAAGGATTTTGTCTCCGGCTTTTACCCCGAGAGGTATTAGCTTCCCGTCATCGTGCTTGCCCGGCCCGACTGCAACTACTTTGCCTTCCTGCGGCTTCTCTTTCGCCGTGTCCGGGATGATGATACCCCCTTTGCTTTTCTCTTCTTCTTCGATGCGTCTTACGATCACCCTATCGTGTAGGGGACGAATTTTGGTCGCCATAACAACCTCCTCAAATAAAACGTAGATTTAAAATCCTGCAGAACAGGCTGGATGCGCCAAATTTAATCTTACATCCCCAATCGTCAAGGGGGTAAAGGCAGAATTTTAAAAAAAATTTACCTACCCGTAGGGGTATACGGTGGATTGGCCAATGACCGGATGTACGCGACAACGTCACGGACCTGGGAATCGTTTAACGCGCCCCCCCACGAAGGCATGAACGTGGACTTTCCTACCGCGCCTCCACCCTTTGAAATAATGTCTTGGAGAAACTTGTCATTGAGCTTATTCATCACTGCCCCATTAGTATGGTCGGCAGGCTTTACCGGCAGTGAAGCGCCCGCCACGCCGTCCCCTTTTCCGCTCTCGCCGTGACACGTGGAACAGTAGGTGGTGTAGAGTTTTTTTCCTTCTGCCGCATTCTGCGCCCAGACCGATGCCGCTCCGGCAAGAATTTCCACCAAAACAAGCATCCAGAATATTTGTTTGCTCATGTGATTATCGCCTTCCTTGAAGGATAACTCGTATTGCGTATCAGATATTGTATAAAAACGACAGAGGGCGCGAGCCTGAGTCGCCGCTTCGAGGCTATTCATTCGCCGGAAACGATGATAAATAGGGTTTTAAAAAGATCGCTGGGGGCGAACATGATTAAGATCTGGGGCAGGACCGATTCATCCAATGTGCAGAAAGTGCTGTGGTGTTGCGGCGAGATCGACTTGCAGTTCGACCGTACCGACTGGGGTGGCAAGTTCGGCGGCAACAAGGACATGGCTTATCTCGAGATGAATCCCAACGGTCTGGTGCCAACGGTCAAAGACGGTGACTTTATCCTCTGGGAGTCTAACAGTATCATGCGTTATCTTAACGCAAAGTATGGCCACGGAAGACTTCTTCCCAGCTCGCCTGAAGGTATGGCCAACGCCAACCGCTGGATGGATTGGCAGCTTTCAACATTCAATTCGGCCATCGTGCCGCTCTTCTGGGCGTTGATCCGGACTCCTGAAGAAAAGCGCGACCCCAAAGCCGTCCAAGGCGCCTTGGAAAAAACCATAAAGGCTTGGCAGATGGTCGAAGATCACTTGGCAAAGAATCGCTATCTCGGCGGCGAAGACTTCTCCCTGGGCGATATTCCTCTAGGTATCTGGGCTTACCGTTGGTTTAATTTACCCGTCGAGCGCCCGAATCAGCCGAACGTTGCAAGCTGGTTTGATCGTCTTGAGCAGCGCAAGCCCTACCAGACACATATTATGATCCCGCTGACATAACGATTCAGGTTGCATCGCGCCTGCTTTCCCCCTCCAAGGTTCCGAGCAAACCCAGTGGGAAATGTTTAAGAACCTGAGTCGGCGGAAGCCGCCTTGAACCAGGAAAGCGCTTAAATGCCACCAAGGTTCACCTGCTCCAACAAACAAAGCAATGTGGCGAAAACGCTAGTGCAGTTTAGCGGTCGGAGTTGTGCCAGCGTCACGAGGAAGCGTAAACGCGATTTTGGTGCCAGCGCTGGAACAGTCGGAAATAACGATTGTCGCGCCGTTTCTTTCAAGGAATTTTTTTGCCAATGACAGCCCGATACCCGTCCCATGCGGCTTGGTGGTGAAAAATGGCTCAAAGACGCGCTGGCGATTCTCAACGGGAATTCCTTCGCCGCTGTCTTCGATCGAAACTTCAACCATCTTTCCATCACCAATATTATTGCAAGATCTTGTCCGAACCGTGACGATACCCCCTCTTGGGGTCGCCTCCACCGCGTTAGTGATGAGTCCCATCAATGCCTGCTCCAAGTGATTGACGTCAGATGTAACAGCTGGGAGGTTCGCCTCAAGATCTAGTTTCGTCGTGACTTGGGCGTCGCTGAAGCGGGCGCGGCATGTTTCAACGACGTCGCGTACGAGTGAATTGATCTCAATTGCAACCGGGCGCGGTTCGAGGGGCTTAGCAAAATTCAACAGAGCTTGCATGCGCCTCTGCATCCGATCGACTTGCTGCACGATATCTTGCAAATTTTCCGTCATTTTTTGGTTCTTCGCAGGTCCATCCCCCGCAGCTGTGTCGAGCATGGCAACCTGAGCGGCCGCACGAATCGACGATAGTGGGTTGCCAATGCCGTGGGCTACTGCCGCCGCCATCTCGCCCACCGCCGCCATCCGCTGCGATGCGACAAGCTCGGATTGGATCTTTAGCAGGTTCTCTTGCTGCTCGTCGATCTTTCGCGCGGCTTGCCGCACGATGGCAAACAACGAAACATACAAAAGCAGTCCGCCGCCGACAGCGCCAAAAAGCACGACGGCTCGCGCCTCCCGGACAGCATGGAATATCGAATCGGGGCGCCGATAGGTCTCAAACACTCCTAGGAGCTCTCGTCCGCTCTCCGAGTAGATAGGCACATAGACTTCCACGGCTCCCGATAAGGACTTGGGTTCGAAGATATTCTCGTGCTTCTCCAACGAACTCATGTCCGCGACGACTTGGCCTCGCAGAGCTCTTTGAAGCTGGGGATTATCGATGAATGATTTACCGACTAACCGCTTATCGTCCGACCAAATGACAATTCCTTTCGGATTGTAAACTTTGAAACGGACAATATCCGGCGACAGTCTCATATGCTCGAGGAGAGCAACAAATTTATGCCCTACCGACTTACGATCCTGGGCTTTGAAATCGTAGTCTTCGAGAAATGTGCGCACGTCCGTCCGGACAATTTGCGCCGTAGTTTGCCATTCCCGCTCAACGATCTGATTGATCAAGTAGTTGGAGACCATAAACCACAGGGCTGCAGTCATAATGCCGATGCAAATGAAACTATTGACGGCAAATCGAACGGTCAGGCTGGCATTCGCGAATAGAGACGTAATTGGCGTGTTCCAGAGCTTCATGGGCGCTCTTCACAATCCCCAGGGCGCCGTCACGCTAACATCGAGTCGTGCACAGGTTCAATCAATCTGGGTAGATAGAGATGTTATAATCGCCTGGGCCATTCGCGTTGATCGTTGGTCGATCGCCGCGCCAATCACACACACGTGCAGCGACCTTGGCAAATCAAGCTCACGAACAACCGGTTAAATCGCCAATGATGCGCGATGGAGTGTCATGTTTTTTGCGCTGCGTCGCAACTGGTCAGCTATGGAACTTTTCCGCCTTCAGCTAAGCGCATCACGGCGTCGACGATCTGGTCGACGTCTGGAATCATCGCATCGACCAGCGGCGGGCTGTGCGGTGGAGGAATTGGCTGCGCCGCGATGCGCACGACCGGCCCTTTTAGTTCAGAGAATAGATTCTCCTGAATCATTGCGGCAATCTCCGCGGAGATGCCGCCGATCACTGGTCCTTCGTCAAGCACGATCGCACGTTTTGTTTTCGCCACCGAGCCAATTATCGTTCCTTTGTCTAATGGCGCCAGCGATCGCAGATCGACGATTTCGATATCGACGCCCTTTTCTTTCAATGCTTCGGCAGCGGCGTCGGCTTTTAGAACCATGCCGCCACAAGTGACGATTGTCAGATCTTTTCCCTGGCGGCGAACCGCAGCAAGACCGATGGGCACAGTATAATCGCCTTCAGGCACGCGACCACGTTGCCCGTACAGGTGATGGCTTTCGAAGCAAAGCACGGGATTGGGATCGCGGATCGCCGAGAGCAAGAGCCCTTTGGCATCCGCCGGCGTCGTTGGCATAATAATTTTGAGGCCGGGGAAATGAATAAACGCGCCGTGATTACAGCTCGAATGGCTCGGTCCTCCGCCGGCGCGTGTGGCAAACTTAGTTCTCACGACCATCGGTACGCCGATACGGCCCCCGGTCATATAATGATAGCGCGCCGCATGGCTGGCGAGCTGATCCATAGCCAGAGGTAATAGATCGCAGAACTGAATCTCCACCACCGGACGCATACCATTGATCGCCGCGCCCACAGCCAGACCAACCAAAGCCGCCTCGGAGATCGGCGTGTCAAGAACGCGGCTGTCACCGAACTCTTGGATCAACCCGCGCGTAACCCCATAGGCGCCGCCGAAGAGAGCCACATCTTCTCCCATGACAAATACGCGGCCATCGCGCGCCATCTCGTAGCGCAAGGCGTCACGGAGCGCTTCCTGCACGCGCATTTCCTTGGCGGGCGCCTGAGCTTCCGTCGTCATTGGTTTAGCCACGGGCCACCTCCGTCACTGCGTAAATACTGCTCAAATCGACTTCCTTTTTCGGCAACGGCGCCGCTTCCGCGCGCTTGGCAGTCTCATCCAATTCCGCCTGGACCGCCGACGATATTTTCGCAAATTCCTCTTCGGTCAGATTTCCCTCTTGAATCAGTTTTTCCTTGAAGCGCTTGATCGGGCATTTTTGCTTCCAGGCTTCGATTTCTTCCTTTGAACGATAGCCCGTACCCGGGTCGCCGCCGAAGTGACCGTCCCAACGATAGGTGACACATTCGAGAAACGTTGCGCCGCCGCCGCTGCGCGCCTTGGTCGCTGCCGCTTGCGTGGCTTCATAAACCGCATCGACGTTATTGCCGTCGATGGTTTTACCTTCGAATCCATAGGCCGCAGCGCGGTCCGACAATTGTTTGATCGCTACGCTCTTCTCCAAGCTCACGGTCATGGCGTATTGATTGTTTTCGCAGATATAGATCACCGGCAGCTTCCACACGCCCGCGAGATTCATCGCTTCGTGCACCACGCCTTGATTGGCCGCGCCGTCGCCGAAGAAACTGACGACGACTTCCTTCGAGCCGCGGATTTTCGCTGAGAGTGCCGCGCCGGTGGCCGTCGGCACCGTCCCACCAACCGTGCCCGTGTTGCCAAGAAAACCAAAGGCCATATCGCCCATGTGCATTTTGCCTCCGCGGCCCTTCGAATAGCCATCGGCCCGTCCCATGCACTCACAAAGGAGCATGTAGAGATCGGCGCCTTTCGCGATCAAATGGCCGGTTCCGCGATGATAACTGGCGACCAGATCCGTAGACTCGAGCGCCGCGCAAACGCCGACTGCGATTGCCTCCTGGCCGCGATAGGAATGGGTGCTGCCGAACATCGCCTTGCGCTGGTAAAGCTCGTCGAGTTTCTCCTCGAAAGCGCGCACCAGAATCATCTGTCGTAGCATCTCTCTCTGCTTTATTGCGTCCAGCATCGCTACCTCCTTCGCGTCCGAGAGCACGGAAATATCGGCCGCGTTATCTCGCTCTTAATTATTTGGCCGAGCCTGGGTTGTCAAGGCAGAACAATGCGCCCCTTCATACTTGCTAAGGCTGAGCAACGATGGCGGAGGTCACACCGGGAGCAATGACGATAAAAGACGAGAGGGAGAGCTCCGCCGCTCTCCCTCTCCGAAAATAATCACATGCGCGTCGCCTTTGGATAGGCGGACGAGCGCGAAGATTTTCTCAGCGCTTATTTAAACGGCGCGCAGGGTGCGGGAGTCATCAACACATTTTCCTGCATGACCAAAAACTCTCGGGTCGGCGGCGGCCATCCTTCCACAGTCTTGGTCGCTTCGGCGCGCAGCCGCTCGCGTTCGCCGCCGTCTTTGTACGCCCAGACATGAACGTATTGGTTGAGCGGACCAATCATGGTTTGCCCCGCGAATACGAGGGGTGAGACCTTGGTGCGCGCCGGTATGACCTTGCCGAACCGTTCGAGCACGGTCGGCATTGTTCCCGGCTGGTAAGTATAGGTGCGGAACTCATAGAGATTTCCCAACTTGCTCTCGGGTCGCGGGGGCGAGAAAGGCGCTGGCTGGATAATCTTGTTTTCCTGCGTGACGATAAACTCCTGAGTTTTTGGCGGCCATTTGCCGGTTTTTCTAGCTTCGGCGCCGATCCGCTCACGATCTTCAAAACTTTCATATGGCCAGACATGAACCACTCGGTTAAGGCCGCCGACTTCGGACAGCCACAGGCCCAGCAGCTTGGAGAATTGCAACCGCGCCGTCAGTCCTTCGGCAAAGCGTTCGACAAAGTTGTTGGTCATCCCAGGTTTCAACAAGTAAGTCCTCATCTCGAGAATCATGCGACACCTCCATTCAATTTTTTCTATCCTTCCCACAAACCGTGGAACATTTGCAACAGGCCAAATTTTCCACGTAATTCCTCTAAAGCCCCGTTAGGACCAGCTGCTTACTTCCATGTCGTCGGTTATTTTCGTGCGGACCGGACAGTGAGCCAAAGGCGAACAATCAGCGTCAACAGTGGGCAATTTTTCCGCGTCGCCAATGCTCCCCCGTCCACCCTACCTGAACATAGTCGTACGTAAGTTGTCATCTTATGTCGGGGAATCGTTTTTCGCTGGCAAGAATTCGCCGCTAATATTCCAAAATTTGCCACTACCGCCAAGCATTTCGCTGGTATGCATGTTGCTGAATCAATAGGACTCGCGGGCGTGCTGGAAGGAGCGGCCGCGGACGTTAAGGAACAGAACTTTATGAAAGTCCAGAAATCGACCGACATGGAAACCGACGAACCACACAGCACCCCGGGTCCCCACAAACAAAACCCGCAGATTTCCAATGATGAAGTCTGGAGACACCCCGAAACCGCTGATAAGTTTCCCGGCGAACAACCGGCAGCAATCAGATTGCCTGGTTGGCGGCGCCAGAAACGGGCGAATTATGTCCCGGTCAAAGCCAAATTCTTAGTTTCAACCGTGTTCTCCTGTCTATGGTCTTATGTTTCATGGGAACTCGCACAGCCTTGGGTGGGCGAGCTCGCAAACGTAACAGGATACTGGCCGGCGCTTACGATCATTTTCTTTATTGCGCTACTTCCCGGTTTCTTGAATGCTCATATTCTCGCCAGTGTGATTCTGGATCGACCGCCCAAACTCCATTTCGATTTGAACTATCCCACCATTAGCCTGCTCATCGCCGCGTACAACGAGGAAGAAAACATCACCGAAACGATTCGTGGCATCAAAAGCCAAGACTATCCAGCCGGTATAGAAATCATTGTCGTCGACGACGGCTCCAACGACAACACAGTGGACCTTCTTCAATCCCTCGGCTTACCTAACCTGAAAGTGGTTAAGGCCAATCACGGTGGCAAAGCGCGGGCGCTCAACGAAGGGCTGAAACATATCAAAAACGATATCGTCGTTTGCATTGATGCCGACACCTACCTGCAACCACAAGCGCTAAGACGAATTGTCGCGCGCTTTTTAACGGATCCACCCGATACGGGCGCTGTTGCCGGGTGCGTGCTGGTGAAAAATTCGCGTTCTACGTTTATGACCCGCCTTCAAGAATGGGACTACTTTACCGGAATCGCATCGGCCAAAAGGCAGCAGTCGCTCTATCAAGGAACGTTGGTGGCCCAGGGCGCCTTCAGTGCATTCCACAGTAAGGTCGTAAAGGCGCATCAAGGATGGCCGTCAGTAATCGGCGAAGACATAGTTTTCACTTGGTCGCTGATAAAAAGCGGCTGGCGCATCGGCTTCGAGCCCACCGCCATTGGATTCACTTCTGCGCCGGAGACGATTGAGGGTTTTTATCACCAACGGAAGCGTTGGGCGCGCGGCATGATTGAAGGCCTCAAGCAGCACGGCCATCTGGTCTGGAGCAGCTCGCGACTATCGGCTTTTTTTGTCGGTATAGATTTCATCATCCCGTTTATCGACCTCTTCTACGCTTTCGTCTTTTTGCCTGGCGTGGTTCTGGCATTCCTCGGTCATTACTACATCGTCGGCCCGATAACTTTGCTTGTGATACCATTCGCCTTTCTCATCGTGATGATCATGTACCGAAAACAGAAAGCTGTATTCAAAGAGCTCGGCCTCACAGTGCGGCAGAATTTGGTCGGCTTCATTGTCTACATGCTCATCTATCAAGCGATCATGTCGCCCATCTGTGTGGTCGGCTATGTCCAGGAACTCATGGGAACGAAGAAACGCTGGTAAGCTTGCTTGCCAATGATGCACTCCAGGTATGATATAGCGGCCGCCTTAATTAGATTCCGCGTAGCGCGCCACGGACGTCACTTCAACAAATTCGCCGCAAAAACGATGATTCACTAAAAATTTAGGGCAGTTGTCCGCAATTTTTCTACACATCAGAACGAAGTTTTGCTAATATCGCATCCTAATATACGGGATTCTGACCGCAGAAGAGTCATCTTACCGTAGGAATATGCTGCTATGAAACTTTTGCTGGTTCTTCTTTGCACGCTTGCCTCAGTTGTCGATTCGTCGGCTCAGACGGTCGACCAGTTGCTGAAATCCGCTCAAACCGCGCCTGACAAAAAGACTCAGGCCAATTTGTACAAACAACTCGGCGACAAACTGGCCGCCCAGGACCAAATCGAACAGGCCGCCGACGCGTTTTCCAAGGCTTTGGCGTCCGGTCGGGAAAATTTTTCGCCAACGGAGAGAGTCCGGATGGCGATTCATTTGTCGTGGGCCGACCGATTGAAGGAGTCCAGGGATGAACTGGATCGCGTACTTACCCAAGATCCAAAAAATATATCCGCGCGCAGTCATTTAGCTCGAGTGGTCTCATGGTCCGGTGATCTCAGTGAGGCGGTCGCGCAAGCCGATTTGGTTTTAACGGATCAGCCGGAACATAAGGATGCTCTGCTCGTCAAAGCCGACGCGCTACAGTGGCAAGGCCGTTACGTTGAAGCGATTCCGATTTATCAGAAGCTGGTGGCACAGCATGGTGACTTCGATGCCCGCGTCGGCTTGTCACGCTCGCTGCTGGCGGTCGGCAACCGCACGGCTGCACTCGAAAATCGAAATTCCCTACAAGCGGGCAATGCGCGACAAAAACGAGAACTCGCGAAATTGATCGATGCGCTGGATCAAGAAATTCGACCCACTGTGGAAGCGCGCTATAACTATTATCGCGATTCCGACCAAAACCGGTTAAACCGCTATGCTCTCGCAGGCAATTTCTGGATTGATAATTATAAATTCGGCATCAACTTTCGCCACACCGATGCCAATGATCCGACGCGGGACAATCGAGCTGAAGACCTGCTTTTCAGGATTTATTCTCGTCTGACCGATCAGTTTGGCGCCGGGGCGGGGATCGGTTTCACCCAGCTCGCAGATCGCCATACGTCCGACTTTCTTGCCGGACATATACGCTTCGACGGCAAACTTTTCGTCGGCACAGCAGGCGTCAACATAACCCGCGAAGTGCTCAGCGACACTGCGGAGCTGATTGAAAATCGCATTCGGATGACCAATGTGGGACTCTACATATCGCAGCCTTTGACCGAGCGGTTTTCGGTCTATGGCGGCTACAACTACAAGGGTTTTTCCGACGGCAACCACGCAAACGATCTGCAACTCACAACGCAGTATGCAATTTATCTAGCGCCGAAAATCATGATTGGACATCGTTTTCGCCTGCTCGACTTTCATAAGCAAAGCGGCAGCGGCTTTTTCGATCCCAATAACTACATTGCCAACCGAGCTTTTACGTCAGTGTATTACGAGAACAAGTTGCTCTATACCTACTTGGAAGGTTACGTTGGCTACCAAACGTTCCGCCGCAACCAAGTCGCTACCGACAGCTTCATTCACGGCGGCGCCGGCAGCGTCGGCATCAAGCCGATTGCCAATCTCGCTATTGAAGTCAATGTCGAAGGCGGCAACTTTGCCGCTGGTTCGACCGCTGGCTTCAACTATTTGATTGTCGGCCCTAGAGTCTTGTATAGGTTTTAAACCGACTATCCCTTTGTTTGTTGTCAGTTTTCTATTTGCTGAATTCCCCCCGCAGCGCGCCGCTGTCGTTTCTCAAATCCAAGCTTATTTGCTAAGACTTGAACAGTTTCAGAGCGTTATCACTAAACTCGTTCTGGTTTGGAGTCTCGTCAATTCCGGAAATAGAGGAGGCGTCATGAAATCACGCGCGGCGATTGCGTGGGCAGCCGGCAAGCCTTTAGCCATTGAGGAAGTCGAGGTTGCGGCACCGAAAAATGGCGAAGTCCTGCTAAAAATATCGGCCACCGGCGTTTGCCACACGGATGCTTATACGCTCTCCGGCAAAGATCCCGAAGGTCTGTTTCCGGCAATTATGGGACATGAGGGTGGCGCTACGGTCATGGAGATAGGCGAAGGTGTTGCTTCGGTCAAACCCGGCGACCACGTGATTCCTCTTTATATTCCCGAGTGCGGCGAATGCAAATTTTGCAAATCGGGGCGCACCAATCTCTGCGGGGCCATCCGAGTCACCCAGGGACGAGGCCTCATGCCCGATGGCACATCGCGTTTTTCGGTCGGCGGAAAAACGCTCTTTCACTACATGGGCACGTCGACGTTTTCGGAGTACACCGTGCTGCCGGAGATTGCCGTCGCAAAGATCAACCCAACAGCGCCGCTCGACAAAGTTTGTTTGCTCGGCTGCGGCATCACCACCGGCATCGGCGCGGTTTTGAATACGGCAAAAGTCAGAGCCGGCTCGACTGCAGCTGTGTTCGGCCTCGGCGGCATTGGCCTCAGCGTCATTCAGGGCCTGGTTATGGCCAAAGCCGAACGGATAATCGCTATCGATACCAATCATGCGAAGTTTGAAATCGCGAAAAATTTGGGCGCCACCGACTTCATCGTGCCGCAGCAAAACAGCCGGCCGGTACAAGAAGTCATCATCGAGATGACCGACGGCGGCGTCGACTATTCGTTCGAATGCATCGGCAACGTCAATACCATGCGGGCGGCGCTCGAGTGTTGTCACAAAGGTTGGGGTGAGTCGATCATTATTGGCGTCGCCGGCGGCGGCGAAGAGATTAGCACGCGCCCGTTTCAGCTGGTCACCGGACGGGTTTGGCGCGGTACGGCTTTTGGCGGCGTCAAGGGTCGCTCGCAGCTTCCGGGCTATGTCGGGAAATATTTGAGTGGTCAGATCAAAGTCGAGCCCATGATCACGCACACGCTGCCGCTGGAACGAATCAACGAAGCGTTTGATCTCATGCATGAAGGCAAAAGTATCCGCACGGTAATCAAGTTTTAATCCGTTCGCCCTAATCCGGCCTACCAATTCTGGTATGACCGATTCGCTTGAGCGCCAGATATAGAATGGCAAATTAGGCGCTCATTTATCGGAAATACAGCCGAAATTTGGCGCAAAACGGCTTGCAGTTTCGGGAATTTCTTTCTATAAGAAACCCCTAGTGGGTTTTTCCGGTCTTCACTGAAAATTCCGCCCGACAGATTCTCGAGAAAGGAACAGCGATGGACAAGAAGATCAAATTTCGCGTTAACGGCAAGAAGGTCGAGGTTGACGTTCCAACTAATCGGCTTTTGATCGACTGCTTGCGCTACGATCTCGGACTTACCGGCACGAAAGAAGGCTGCAGCGTCGGCGTTTGCGGCGCCTGCACCGTGTTGATGGACGGTGACATGATCAGCTCGTGTCTGACCCTGACGGTCATGGTTGAAGGGCGAGACATCACCACTGTCGAAGGATTGGCGAAAAACGGCGAGCTCAACCCCGTGCAGAAGAGCTTTATTCAGTACGGCGGCTTCCAGTGCGGCATTTGCACGCCGGGTCAGGTGGTCGCAGCGACGGCCCTACTCAATGAAAATCCGAAGCCCAATGAAGAGGAAATCAAAGACTGGATGATGGGCAATCTGTGCCGCTGCACCGGTTACTACAAGATCATCGAATCGATCGAGAAGGCGCACCAATTCGCCAAATAAGGACACCGCCATGATACCGTTTGAATACCGCACTCCGAAAAACCTCAAGGAAGTACATTCGACGCTGAAAGAGTACGGCGGCGACGCCAAGATCATCGCTGGCGGAACCGCGTTGGTGATCATGATGAAACAGCGCCTCGTACGACCGAGCTGCCTGGTTAGCCTGCGATACGTGCGCGGTCTCAATGGCATCGAAGTCAGTGACGGCGGCTTACGTATCGGCGGTCTCGCCACGCACCGCGAGGTCGAAAGCTCGCCGCTGCTGCGCCGCCGTTTGCCGATGCTGGCGGAGACCTATCACCACGTAGCGACGCTCCGTGTGCGTAACATGGCGACCGTCGGCGGCGGCTTGGCCCATGCCGATCCGAACCAGGATCCGCCTCCGAGCTTGATTGCCCTGGGCGCGACGGTGAAAGCCGCATCAGCCAACGGCAGCCGCGTGATTCCGCTGGATGAATTCTTCAAAGATTATTACGAAACCGTACTCAATCCGGACGAAATCATCACGGAAGTCTTCGTCCCCAAGGTCTCTCCCAATACCGGCGCAGCATACATTAAATTCTTGCCCCGTACTGCGGACGATTATGCCACAGTTTCGGCTGCCGCCGTGTTGACGCTCGATAAGACGAAAAAGAATATTGCCGATGTTCGCATTGCCCTTGGCAGCGTCGGCGTCACGCCGATTCGCGCCACCGCGGCTGAAGCCGTCCTGCGCGGCCAGCCGCTTAAAGCGGACGCCTTCGCCGAAGCCGGCGAAAAGGCCAAAGAAGCGGTGGATCCGGTCAGCGATTTCCGTGGGTCCGCGGCTTATAAAAAAGACATGGCCGCGGTATTCGTCCGGCGCGCCCTGGAAAAGGCTTTGGCCGATATCCGCCAGCAGGCGAAACTCAAACCCGCGCCGAAGCCGGCTAAGAAGAGGGTCGTCAAGAAGAAGAAAGGTAGAAGAAGGTGAAGTTTAGCCAGACTGCACAGATTCCAGTAGCCCGTGAACCGCTTTGGAACTTTTTGATGGATGTCCCCAAGGTGGCTAAGTCGCTACCGGGGGTTGAATCGGTAAACAAGATCGATGATACGACATACGAAGGCGCCCTAACTGTCCGGGTCGGGCCTATCAAGCTCAATCTACAAGGCAAGATCATCCTTGAAGAGCAAAATAAAAATGATTGGCGAGCAGCCTTGCGCGCGGAAGCCAAGGACCGCATGGCGGCCGGCGCCGTCAACGGCAAAACCAGTATGACACTGAAGGAGCTTAGCGCCGATCAGACCGAGTTGGTGGTCGAAACCGATGTGAATATCTTGGGCAAGATCGGTGAATTTGGCCAGCCGATCATTCGCAAGAAAGCCGATGCCATGCTCAAGGAATTCGTCGAGAACATCAAAAAGCAGTTAACTGGAAAGTAGCTTTGAAGGCGGCTCGCCGGAACTTTCCTCGTCTTCTTCGTCAACCGTTTCTTTTTCAACGATTCGGCCGAGGACCTGATTGTAGCAGTCTTCGGCCAATTTCTTGCGACCCGCCGAGCTATCTTCGTACTGGAAGCACTCGATCTTCGGTTGTATAGTGACCAGCACTTCGACGCTGCGTAACGCCAACAGCTTCCAAAAATGCGATACGAAGTCCATATCGCCGTACCAATAAATTAAATCCTTATTGGCGGCGGTAACCGGCTCGTCGTCGATATTCTTGTAGGTGACGGTCGTTGGAACGATGATCGAGCGGCTGCGCAGCGGTGCCGCCAAAGGCACGGTTTGGAAAGGCAACAGCTTCTCACCGTTGGTCGAGGTGCCTTCCGGAAATAAGAGGATGTTCGTTTCCTGCTTGAGCTTTCGCGTCATTTCTTCGACGAGCGAGCCCACTTCTTCTTTCCTTTGCCGATTAATAAAGATCGTACCGCAGAGAATGTTCCACTGGCCAACGATAGGCCAGCTTTTTACCTCTCGTTTGGAGACGAACAGGATCGGGAAGATACTGCCCAGCACAATCCCGTCGACGTAACTGACATGGTTGGCAATTATGACGTAACCGCCCCGTTCCATCTGGCCCTCGTCACCTGCCACAATGACTTTGATGTTGAGAATCAGTCGGAGCAATAAGGTAAAATTGCGATTTAGCCGACTGATGATCTTCCAGCGATTGGGAAGCACCAGAATGGAGATCCAAAGATGAACCGTCGCCACCAGGCCGAAGAAGAACGCCCAGAGCGAAAGAAAGGCGGTTAACTTAAGCAGGCGCATCACTCACCGTAACATCCGTAAGGCCGAGGCGTTTGAGATAGGCGTCCTTTAGCGTACCGAAATCCAGCAATAAGAAAAAATCGGCGGTACCGAATTCGGCGTCTAGCGCAGGCGGGCCGCAAACCAGTGCGCCAATGCGCAAATAGCCCTTGATCAGACTCGGCAATTTTTGGAACAGGGCTTGTTCGTCGGAGATCGACACATCGTCGGTTAAACCGTTGAACGTGCATGGGTCGACAGGGAACACGCGATAAGCATCCGGCGCGTAGTACTTGCTCTTGAGCATGGAATACATCGCACTGACTTCGCCGACCGCTGTTGTATATAAACTGCCGCAACCGAATAGATATCTGACCTGATGCTTTTTCACCTGCTCGGCTATGGCGTCCCACATAAGCGGGATGAGCGCTCGATCGCGGAAATCTTTACGCGCGCAGGAGCGGCCAAGCTCCATCAATTCGCCGTCGAGCAATTTAATTTGGGACAGGTCAAATTCTTTCTCGGAATAAAAGCCGATATGTTGGCGCGCTTGAGACCCGCGCATCAAGCGATAGGTGCCGACGACGTCGCCGCTCTTAAGATCACGAACGAGTAGGTGATCACAGAAGGGATCGAATTCATCGATGTCCAAGCCCTGGGCATAGGAAGTCCGTAGCCCTTTGTTGAGCTCGAGATTGAAGACTTGAAAACGGAGTCTTTGCGCTTGCTCGATCTCGTGTTGCTGTGTCGCGATCTTCACTTCGAAATCAGCCATACAGCTAGAAAGCTAACACACAGACGATCGATTGAAAACCAACCGATTGCCAACTCCGCAGTCGCATATCCGTTGTCGTGAACGACAAGGGAACGAATGCGTCGCGCCAACCAGCGGTATAAGTTAACCTAAGCCGGTGTGATGGAAATCTTCACGCGCCGCGCTTAGCGGTGCTGCCATTTCGGTTGCCGTTTTTCGAGAAACGCGGCGACTCCTTCGGCGACGTCTTGGGTCTGCAGCAGGTCGCGGCAATAAATTTCCTCGGAACGCTTTAGCGCTTGGTTGAAATCCTGGAGCGACAATTGCCGCAAGCCCTTGAGAGTCAGCCGCAGGACTGCGCCGCTTTTGCCGAGCAGCTCGTCCAAAAGCGCTTTTAGGCCGTCGTCAAATTCAGCCGCGCCAAACACGCGATTGATCAAACCCATCGCTTGCGCCTCGCGCGCTGAAAATCGGCGGCCGGTGAGAATCATTTCGGCGGCGCGGTGATAGCCGATCAAGGAAGAAAATCGCGCGAGAGCAACGGGTGGGTAGCATCCAACGAAAATCTCCGGTGTACCAAACGAACTCTCCTCAGAAGCGACAATCAAATCACACGAGCTCGCGATCTCACAGCCGCCGCCAAGACAGACACCGCGAACCGCCGCGATCGTTACCTGCGGTAGGGCTAAGAGCTTGCGAATGACACCGTGGACGACATCGAGCATTTCCGGCACCTTTTCGATCGTATGATCTCGAATGTCGACGCCGGCGGAAAACGCTCGCTCACCCGCTCCTAGGAGCACGACGATATCGACTCCGGGCTCGATCGCACAGTTTGCGAGCGCATGGTCCAGTTCGCGCAGCAGCGCGACATCCAAAACGTTCAACGGCGGACGATCCCAGGTAATTCTTACAACCCGTTCCTTTTTCTCGACCAGCACTCCCATTTCAGCCCCTGATTTGGTTTAGCCGGCAACGCGACAACTGAATAGTTACAGGCAAAGGTTGACCTTTTTCATAAACCACTCCCCCCTCACTTACAAGCAACCCGGCAAAAGATAAGTTTGACAAAGAAAATCGCAGCACCTAAACTGTCACAAGCCCGGAAGGAGGATTTTAACTATGCTATCACGATTCTTGGTGATCGGTCTGATCTGCGCCGCCACATTCGGCGCCAAGCCGTCTTTCGCGGCGCCGGACGAGTATGACGATAGCCAATCGAATCCGTTCAGAATTGCCGCATACTTGATGTATCCCGTTGGTTGGCTGGCGGAATGGATCGTGTTTCGGCCTTTCCACTTTATGGTGAGCGCGACAGAACCCCAGGAAGCCTTTTTTGGTCACCGTCCGCACCCGCCGGTGTTGGCAGAACCTCAGCCATGGCATGACTACGGGCCAGCCAAAAGAACTCCCCTTAAACAAACCACAACGGAGTCCCAAGCGCCGGCTCCGTTGGCGCCTCCGGAAACGGTCAAGGTCGTTGAGGTGCCGGTAGAAAAGATCGTTGTCAAAGAGGTTCCAAGAGTTGTCGAAGTGGAGAAGATCATTTTTCCGGCAGTAGCCTTTCGCTTTGACTCCGCCGACCTCACCGAGCTCGGCAAGGGTCAGGTCTATTTGGCCGCACAGCGACTCAAAGAGAAGGCCGATTTGACCGTTGTCATCGAAGGCCACACGGATACGGTAGGCAACGACGACTACAATCAAAGATTAGGACGGCGCCGCGCAGAAACCATCATGAGCGAGCTTTCGGCCCAAGGAATCGAGCGCAGTCGTATGTCCGCCGCAAGCCTCGGCGAGAGCAAACCTTTAATTGACCAGGAGACCCAGTGGGCGCGAGCAGTCAATCGCCGAGTCGAGTTCCAGGTGAAGGGAGCCCGCTGAAAAAAAACCGACTTTCGCAAAAAAGAGCCCAGCTTGATCGGTAGGCTGGGCTTTTTTTTGGCTCTTGAGCTCGACAGAATCACGAGCACCCCCATTTAATTTTTTAAAATGAGCTACAACCCTCACGATCGCTATTACAAAAAGGCCAAGCAGGACGGCTACCGCTCGCGCGCTGCTTACAAATTGCTCGAACTGCAGCAACGTTATTACCTGGTGCACCAAGGCGATAACGTGGTCGATCTCGGCGCGGCGCCCGGCGGTTGGCTGCAAGTCGCGGCTAAAATTATCGGCCAAAACGGCAAAGTCATCGGCGTCGACCTGCAACCGATCAAGGCTTTTAACGAGCGCAATATTATCATCCTCGAGGGTGACATCACGAGCGCTGAGATCCAACGAAAAATCAAACAACTTATCGATGGACCGGCTGACTGTGTACTTTCCGATTTGGCGCCCAAGTTGAGCGGTATCCGTGATGCCGACATGGCACGTTGCTCGGCGCTTAATCACACGGCCTTGAGAGTCGCGGTCGAATTACTGCGGCCGGGCGGCGCATTTCTGATGAAAAGTTTTATCAGCAACGACCTGCATAGCTGCACCGCTGAACTGAGGGAATATTTTTCCACCGTGCAGCGAACCAAACCCGAGGCGACGCGCCAGGGCTCCTCGGAGTTTTACTTCTACGCCAAAGGGTTCTCTTCGAACACCAACGGTCGTACGTAAACTGACGCGGCTCGTCTCCTCCCATGTCTGAATTCAGAAAAGATCCGGTCACAGGTCGCTGGGTCATTATCGCTTCGGAAAGAGAAAAAAGGCCGCGCCAGCATGGCGATGGAAACCATGGGGCGCGACCCGAGCTCTGCCCATTCTGCGCTGGGAACGAAGCCATGACCCCGCCGGAAGTGTGGGCCCGGCGGGAAATGAACACACGCCCTGACTCGCCGGGTTGGTTCGTGCGCGTCGTTCCCAACAAGTATCCCGCTCTTGAAAATCGTGGCACCTGGACCGGTCGCAATGACGGCATCTACAAATGGTGGAATGGTCTCGGCGTCCACGAGGTCATCATCGAGAGTCCCAATCATTTGGTGAACATGGGCAACCTCGACGAACCACAATTCGCTGATATTCTGCGCACCTATCGCGATCGGATGCGCGATCTACAACGAGATAGCCGTTGGGGTTATTTGCTCCTCTACAAGAACCAGGGCGACCGTGCCGGCGCGACCCTGGAACACGTTCACTCGCAGCTGATCGCGCTACCAGAAGTGCCGAAGCAAGCCGTCGACGAGCTTAGCGGCGCGAAAATGCACTACGAATTGACCGGGCGTTGCATCTATTGCGAGACGATCCAGTGGGAATTGGACTATGGCGAGCGACTGGTCTCGGCGTCGGAGAGCTTCGTTGCGCTTTGCCCATTTGCATCGCGCTTCGCTTATGAAATATGGATTTTGCCTAGGAATCACTCGACAGATTTCGTGGAAAGCCCAGAACCGGACATCCTTGCGCTTGCCTACGGTCTGCGAGACATCATCACGAGGCTAAACCGCGCCCTTGACAATCCGCCGTTCAATTATTTTATTCACTCGATACCCGTGCATGAGACCGTGAGCGCACACTTCCACTGGCACATTGAGATATTGCCGCAGCTTGCCAGAGCCGCAGGCTTCGAGTGGGGCACGGGTTCGCACATGAATTCGGTGGCGCCCGAAGATGCTGCGCGCTTATTGCGCGATGCGACGGTTTAGACTTTCCGCCGGTTGACTTTCCCGCGCCTGTCTTTGCTGGTAAAGCAACGCCGTGGCCGCCGCAGCGCAAACCGCTCCGGAAATTGCGATGGCCCGCGGCGTACCGACGACATGCGCGACGCTGCCGATGAATAGAGTGCCAAAGGACCATAGCCCTTTATCCATGAAATACAAGCTCAGCATGCGTCCCAACAAATCTGGGGGCGTTTCCATCTGGACGACGGTATTGGCCACCGCGCGAATGGCGATGTTGCTGGCGCCGACAAGCATTAAGAACAAAATCGATAATGGCAGCGACCGGGAAAACGAAAACAAAATCAGCGAGATGGAGAATGCATAGACGCTCATGGCCACGAAATGCATGCGGCGACGCAACCGACCAAATGAAGCGATGCCCAGGCCAGCGACAACGGCACCGATGCCGGGAGCCGCAAGCAACAAACCGAACGTCGACGGCCCCGCGTGCAGGATGTCCGTGGCGAACACCGGGAGAAAACGCGAATACGGCGTACCGACGAGAGCCACGCCGTAGGTTAGCAAGATGATCGAAAACAAGCGCCGTTGGCCGCGCAAGAAGTGGTACCCTTCACTGACTTCGTGCCAAAATGGCGCTTGATCTTTTGTCTTAGCTTTGACCTGGGGAAACTCCATGACGACCAACGTTGCTATAATGGTGAGAAAACTGAGGGCGTTGAAGAATAAACAACCGGCGACGCCGATGATAGTGATCAGTACGCCCCCCAACGATGGGCCAATGATCTTTGCGAGATTCGCCATCGAAGAATTCAGAGCGATGGCATTCATTAGATCCTCGCGCGGTACCAAATTGTTGATCAACGAGTGGCGCGCGGTTTGATTGATGGTATTGACCGTACCGAGGAACAACACCAACACGAGGACATGCCAGAATTTGATCCAACTGAAATAGACCAGCGCCCAAAAGACGAAGGCCTGAACCATCGCTAGTATTTGGGTCGATATCAGCAGCCGGCGCCGCTCGACGCGGTCAACAAAGGCGCCACCGACAGCACCCAAAAGCAGCCGGGGCAACGCTTGACAGAAACCGACCACGCCGAGCAAAAACGGCGACCCGGTCATGGTCCACACCAACCAGCTTTGCGCCATCGCTTGAATGAAATCGCCGACGTGGGAAAGACTGGTGCCGAAAAAAAACAGACGGTAGTTACGGTGCTTGAGCGAGCTGAGCGTTCGCGCCAGATGCATCGACCCTCGTTCGAAGAGGGCCATTATTCTACCGTTACGCTCTTCGCGAGATTACGCGGCTGATCTACATCGGTACCGCGGTGGACCGCGATATAGTAGGCCAATAGCTGCAGCGGAATCGTCATCACGATCGGCGTAAGGTAATGCGAAGCTTTCGGCAGCGTCAAGAACCGGTAAGCAGCGATTTCGCTCGCGGTCTTGGCGTCGTCGGTTAGCACGACAACCTTGCCGCCGCGCGACTCGACCTCTTTAAGGTTGCTCATCGTTTTTTGAAAGTAACGATCGCGCGGCGCCAACACGACGACCGGCATTTTTTCATCGATCAATGCGATCGGACCATGTTTCATCTCGCCGGCCGGATAGCCTTCCGCATGGATATAGGAAATTTCTTTCAGCTTGAGCGCGCCCTCGAGGGCAATCGGATAATTGATGCCGCGGCCGAGATAAAGGAAATCCTGGCTGTGCATGAGCTCACGCGCTAGTTCCTTGACCTGGCCTTCAACCTCTAACGCTTGCTCGACCCATTTGGGCAAATACATCAGATCGCGCAGCAATTTTTTTGCGTCCATGGGCTTGAGCTTGCCATTGAGCCGCCCCAACGCCACTGCCAAGAGATACAGCGCCGTCAATTGGGTGCTGAACGCCTTGGTGCTCGCCACGCTGATCTCCGGTCCGGCATGGGTATACAGGACACCGTCCGATTTCCGCGGGATCGAGGAGTCAATGACGTTGCAGATCGATAGAATCTTCGCCTTTTTGGCGTGGGCGATTTCGGTAGCTGCCAGAGTATCGGCGGTTTCACCGGATTGGCTGACCATCAGCAACACCGACTTGGGATCCATCAGTGGAGAGCGGTAGCGGAACTCGGAGCCATAATCGACCTCGGCGGGTATGCCGGCGATCTCTTCGAGCATGAACTTGCCGACCAGACAGGCATGCCACGCGGTGCCACAGGCAACTAAGTGGAAGCGCTTAGTATTTTTCACTTGGCTTGCTGTCAACTTAATGTCCTCAAGCGACACCTGCCCGTCTTTGAGCGAGATGCGTCCGCGAAAAGTATCCGCCACCGCGCGCGGCTGATCATGGATCTCCTTGAGCATGAAATGAGGAAAGCCGCCTTTACGCGCCGCCACCGCGTCCCAAGTGATTTCCTTCACGGGTCGCTGAATGGCTTTGCCTTTACCGTCGAACAAGCGATAGGAGCCCAGCGTGACTTCGCCGATTTCGCCGTCTTCGAGAAAGGTGACTCTGCGCGTGTAATCCAGTAGCGCCGGAATATCGGAAGCGATAAAGGTCTCCCCCTCGCCCGAGCCGATCACGATTGGCGTCGAGTTTTTCGCTACGATCAGTCGCTTCGGATCGCGGCGGTTGAGAAACAAAAGTGCGTAAGAACCGTGAATTTCCCGTAGTGTTCTGCGCACTGCCTCGAGAAAATCGACGCCGCGCTCGACTTTTTCAGCAACCAAATGAGCCACGATCTCCGTGTCAGTCTCCGAGCTAAAATGAGTTCCCCGTTTGCCGAGCGCCTCTTTGAGCTCCAAGTAATTTTCGATGATGCCGTTGTGGACCACGACCACATCGCCCGCGCGGTGCGGATGCGCGTTGGTTTCAGACGGTCGCCCATGAGTTGCCCAGCGCGTGTGGCCGATACCAATCGATCCGCTCATCGGCTGCCGGTTGAGCATCGTTTCCAGATTGTTCAACTTGCCTTCGCAACGGCGAATCGTCACTTGGCCGTCGTTCAACACGGCAATACCCGCGGAGTCGTAGCCCCGGTACTCAAGCTTTCTCAGACTGTCTAGAATCAGCGGGGCTGCTTCCCGTTGGCCGATATATCCGACAATGCCGCACATTACTTCTTGCTTCCCTTCATCTTCTTGCGCTTCTGTTCCGTCCAGCCTTCGCGCACGCGCTCATCCCGTTGATTATAAACCAGTGCGCCCGCCGGAACATCGTGTCGCACCGTGCTGGCGGTAGCCACATAGACGTCGTCGCCGAGAGAAACCGGCGCGATCAGCGTGGTATCGCTGCCCACCTGCACACGATCGCCGATGGTCGTGTTGTATTTATGGAACCCGTCATAGTTGCAGGTAATCGTGCCGGCGCCGATGTTAGCCTCGCTGCCGATGGTCACGTCGCCGAGATACGTCAAATGGTTTGCCTTAGTGCCTTGGCCGATTTTTGCTTCCTTAGTCTCAACGAAATTGCCGATGTGAACGTTCGGACCCAGATTCGATCCCGGACGCAGATGGGCAAAGGGCCCGATGATCGCGCCATTCGCGACGCGACAACCGGTCATGACAACCGAGAATCGCAAATGTACCTCATCGCCAATTTGAGCATCCGTGAGAAAGGCGCTGCCGTCGATCTGGCAACGTTCGCCGACCACAGTTTTGCCGCGAAGCTGCGTATTAGGTCCGATCACGGTGTCTTTGCCAATGGTTACGCCGTCCTCGATATAAGTCGTATCCGGATCCTTGAACGTCACTCCCGCCAACATCCATTTCTTGTTGATGCTCTGGCGCAGGTCTTTTTCCATAAAGGCGAGCTCCTCTCGGGTATTGACCCCCAGCATTTCGCGGACATCGTCGACCCTCACCGTTTCGATATCTGCTCGCTGAGCGAGACCGATGGCTACGATATCCGGTAAGTAATATTCGCCCTGCTGATTGTGATTTTTGACTTCACTCAACGCCGCAAAGGCAAACGACGCCGACACGACGTAAACGCCGGCGTTGACTTCCCTTATTCCTCGCTGCGCCGGCGTGGCGTCTTTTTCTTCGACTATACCGGTCGCATTGCCGTGGTCATCACGCAGGATTCTGCCATAGCCTTTCGGTTCGTCCAGAAAAGCCGTGAGCAGTGTCACCGCCGCATTTCGGCTGCGATGGTGCGCAACCAACATGAGCAGCGTCTGCTCTCGAATGAACGGCACGTCGCCGCTCAGAATAATGACCTCTCCCTTGAATCCCTTAAACGCTTCTTTCGCGCACAACACGGCGTGGCCGGTGCCGCGTTGCTGCTCTTGAAGGATCCAGGCGACATCGTTTCCTGCGTAAGCACTTCGAACCGCCTCGGCTCCATGGCCGATCACGATCGCCACCGCGTTCGGATTCAGGCGCTGTGCGGTTCGCAAGACATGAAGAAATAACGGTCTACCTCCCAATGGATGTAGCACCTTCGGGAGATTGGATTTCATCCGGGTACCCTGCCCGGCAGCTAAAACAACGACCCCTAATTCCTGCATGTCGCTACCTAATGCGCTAAAGATAGAATTATAAAGGAACTCTGGGAACAATTAAACACGGCTATGAACCTTCCGGGCGCGCCTCGAGCCACTTCGATGTTCGTCGCGTGGCGCGTGCGTCTTTTCATATCGTTTTGAGCGCGCCGGTGACTCCGATTTTTTTTTAGAGTTAAACAAAAAAATTCTTGTCAGAGCAGAAGAATTCGATTACAAAAAGCAATCATCGCAAAAAATCGCTATAATCAATTGACACCGTTGCCGGACGCACGCTCGACAGCTCTGGAGGATTCATGAAATCCTGTGGCCACGCGATTCGGAAGGTTCTGCGAGTGGAAGAGAGCTCACGGATCGCAGCGGCTCGCGTCGCTGCTAAAATCCACAGTAAGGGAAACATCTGGTGAATCGTTCAGAAACACTGCCACTCGAGAACGAGCCTGAAGAAAACTGGTGGGACTATTGTCCTATTTGCAATACGAAACTGATCAATCAGAAATGTAAATACGTCTGCCCCAATCCCAATTGCAACTTTTTCATGAGCTGCAGTGAATTCGACCGCTGAGCTATTCTTTGGGCTTAGAGGACTGGCCATGTCCATTTCATTGCGCTAAGAGATAGACAGCATGTCGAAAACCGCCGGTATCGTCATCATCGGCAACGAGGTCCTGTCGGGAAAAACACAGGATATCAACTCCCATTTTCTCTGCGCCGAACTCCGTCAGCTGGGCGTTGAAGTGCAGAAGATTTCGACGATTCAAGATGAAATAGAGCTCATCGGTCACGAAGTCGCGGCGTTTTCCAAACGGTTCGACTACGTGTTCACGACCGGCGGCGTCGGGCCGACCCACGACGATGTCACTATCGACGGCATCGCCTATGGCTTGGGCCTAAACGTTGTCCGTCATCCGGACATCGAACGGCGCATGCGCCAGCGGCTCGGCGGCGAGGTGAACGAAGCTCGGTTGCGCATGGCCAATGTTCCCGAGGGCGCCACCCTCTTAGCGACCGAAGCGTTATTCGCGCCGGTCGTGAATATTCACAATGTCTACATTTTTCCCGGCATTCCGAAGATTCTCCAAGAACGTTTTCACGCGATAAAAGAGCGGTTTCGCGAGGCGCCCTATTATCTCAAGAACGTTTACGTGCGATATGGCGAAGGCGTGATTGCCGCCATGCTCAATGACCTTCTCGTAAAATTTCCCGAACTCATGCTGGGTTCTTATCCGGTTCTCGATTTGCAGGATTACAAGGTCAAGGTCACGCTCGAGTCGAAGGATCTCAACTACCTCGATCACGCGCTGCAGGCTTTGGTCGCATCTCTGCCGAAAGATGCGGTTCATCGCATCGACTAAAAAATAGCTCATGGTGGACTATTCGTCCTGGGGAGTCTTGCCGTCCTACAAGAAGGCACCGCTCCCGCCGCTGCCGAGCATGCTCGGCGCATTGGGCCCGGGGGTCATCTTCATGGCTCTGGCGCAGGGTAGCGGCGAGCTTATCTGGTGGCCGTATATCATCGCCAAATACGGTCTAAGCTTTTTGTTCCTTCTGTTGCCGGCTTGCTTGCTGCAATTCCCCGTCACCTACGAGATTGGCCGTTACACGGTGCTCACCGGCGAAAGCATCTTTCAGGGTTTTATCCGGTTGCAGCGCCACTTCGCTTTTTTTCTATGGATCTTACTCACGCTCTCGTTTCTCTGGTTCGGCGCTTTTGCCGCAGCGGGCGGCACCTCATTGGCGGCTTTGACAGATTTTCCTAGAGGTTGGAGCGCGCGGGGCCAGACGCTTTTTTGGGGCTATTCGTCGATGGTCGTCTTTCTCTCGGCCATTCTTCTCAGCAAAGTAATCTACCAACTGGTGGAAACATTTATGTGGGGCGTGGCGCTACTCACGCTCGTAGGTTTGATTTGGGCCAGCGCCAACCCTGAAGCTCTGCACGCGCTCCCGGCTTTCGTCAAAGGCTTGTTTGTTCCCGACCTGTCGATGCCTCGGCCTTGGGACCCGGCGGACGCGACGAAATTGCTCACGGCGATCACCTTCGCAGGCTTGGGCGGATTCTGGACCCTCTTCTATTCTTATTGGGTGCGCGACAAGGGCGCCGGCATGGCCCACTACATGGGCCGGCTTACCGGGCCGATCACTGGGAAGGCCGAGGCGATTGCCGCGTCGGGCTTCACCCCCGGCAACGACGAGGGCCTAGCTCATGTCCGCCGTTGGTGCCGTTATTTGTTTTGGGATATCAGCATCGGGATCGGAGGTAACTTGCTGACCACTCTGATGACCTGTTTGCTCGCCTACGCGCTGCTCTTTCCCAAGGGTCTGCTCCCGCAGGGCTATGAGCTGGCGGTTGTACAAAGTCGATTCTTTGAAGTGAGCTGGGGCGTTATTGGTAAATTTCTTTTTTTGATCGTCGCCGCGGCGTTTCTATCCGACACTTGGCTCGCTACCGTCGATGCCGTGAGCCGGATTCACACGGACTGTCTCTATGCCTTCTTTCCTAAGACTCAATCCACTCCAGCGCGCAGCTGGTATCTCATTTTTTTATTTCTACTGACGGTCATCACCGCGGCCACCATGGGCGCCGCTGAACCAGGCCCACTGATCCTGCTCTCTGCGGTCATCGGCTTCGTTGGCACGGTGCTATTCTCCGGGGCGCTGATTTTTCTCAATTACGTTTATCTGCCGTGCCATCTTCCGGCCATAGCGCGGCCGGGACGGCTCAATCTGGTCCTGCTATGTGCGTCTTGTCTCGCCTACCTAGTCCTCGCCATCGCTTATCTTTTGACGATCACCAACGTGATTCGGTAGCGATGGCCCTGCGCATATTCGTTGCGCATGATTCACTGAGCAAAATCAGGCGCTTGACCACGTCACAACTAAGAATTGTCAGATAAAGACTTTGACGAAAATCAGAAGAATTCCAACTCGGAACCGATTTCCCAACCTAAAAAAATACCGAAGGTCACACTGGCGACGCCGGCGACGACGCGAATCCAGCGATTCATGACCGTGAAACGCTGCGCGGTGAGGATAAACGGCAGACTGATAATACCACTGAGCAAAAGCATTCCACCCACTGAGCCTAAACCAAAGATGACGATATAAACCAACCCACCGAAGGGTGATTCGATCGTCGAAAGCACCAGTAACATCAACGCCGCGCTGCCGGCTAATCCATGCACCATGCCGACGATGAACGGCCGACGCATCGCTTTGAACGGATGAGAATGGGCATGATCTTGGCCTGGATTCTCGTGCACGTGAAAGTGCGTATGAGTTTCCGGATTGTGGCTGTGAGTGTGTAGATGAACTCGTTCCGGACCGAAACACTTTCGAAGCACGTTTAAACCCAGGATAACCAGCATCACCGCGACCAGAAGCTCGAGCCCCGAGCCCAGTCGGGGAGGAATGGTCACACGCAGGCCGATAACGATCAAACCCACGATGAACAATGTCGTCGTGTGGCCTAATCCCCAGAAAGCGCCGATCAACGACGCCCACTTAAAGTTTCTGTGCTCGCTGACAATCGTCGAAACTGCGATCAGATGATCCGGATCGAGTGCATGCTGAATACCCAGCAGCAACCCCAATCCAAAAGCCGCCAAGAGTGAAGTGTCCATGTTTGATTTTAGATCTTCGACTTTGGATTTGAGAGTCAATCAAGAAATGGCAACCCACAATTCCAAATTTCATTGGTCGTCCCCTTTACGAAGGGTCGAGTCGTTGCCCGGTTTGGGTGCCGATCCAAACTTCGCCGCCCTCAAAGACTTCTTTTTTCCAAATCGGCACCGTCTTTTTGATCTCTTCGATAGCATAACGGCATGCGGCGAACGCGGCGTCGCGATGCGCTGACGATACGGCAATGATGACGCTCGCCTCGCCGATCTTGACCGGGCCCATCCGGTGCACGATCGCCATACGGCAGATCGGCCATTGTTTCTTGGCGTCCTCGCCGATCCGTGCCAGCTCCTTTTCCGCCATCTCCGGATAGGCTTCATAATCGAGGCCGATGACCTTGCGGCCTTCGTTGTTATTGCGCGTGGTACCGACGAACGTAGCAATCGCGCCGGCCTCTGGGTCAGTGACGAAAAGGACTAGTTCATTAAGATCGATCGGTTGATTTGTCACGTGAAACATTCTTGGATCAACCTCCACTCACCGGCGGAACAAATACGACTTCGTCTTTGTCTTTCAGTTTGTGATCGACACCGACGTAATCCTGATTGACCGCGTACAAGAGACGAATACCCGCCACATTCAGTTTGGGATATTCCTTTTGCAGCTGGCGCCAAAGATCGGCGACGGTGCTGCCCTCCGCGACCTCCTTTAAAACCTCCGAAGCGCCCGCGCGCTCGCGCAAAATAGCGAAAAATTTTACGCGGACTTTCATTGCCCCTGGAGCTGGGAAACCATGTGCCGGATTTCACGTAGGATGAGCTTTTCCATGGCTAGCATGACAGCGGCCTTCGACCCCGGGAGCGAGATCAGTACTTTGCCGCGCGCGCTGCCGGCTGCGGCCCGGCTCATAATTGCCGCGGAGCCGATGTCGAGGTAACTCAAGTAGCGAAAAATCTCTCCGAAGCCGTCGAGCTTCTTTTCCAATAAGCGGCTGACTACCTCATAGGTTCCGTCGCGCGGCGCGATGCCAGTGCCACCGTTGACAATCACCGCATCGACATCGTTCCTTGCGAGCACCTCGTTGAGCAGGGTTTCGATCTCTACCGGCTCGTCTTTGACGATTCGGTACCCAATCGTCTCATGCTTGTCATCATCCAAGAAATTCCTGATCGTCTGCCCGCTCGTGTCGGTCGTTTCATCGCGCGTGTCGCTAACCGTTATAACGAAAACCCGAATACTCTCCTTGCCCTTTTCCTTGTGCTCTTGAACCGACATCGTTAAGCCTCCTGAAAAATTTCAGGGGAAATCATAGCAACCCCTATCGTGAATTCAAAGACGGGTCAAATCCGGTCAAATTCAGAGCCTTGACCAATTCGCCGACTCGGGTAGGTAGTTGCCGGCGTCGTTTTGGCTGATATGATGACGATTTGATGTTACCGCCCTTCTCGCTCTATATCCACATCCCGTACTGCGTCAGCAAGTGCCCCTATTGTGACTTCAATTCCCATGTGGTGCAGGAAATCCCCGAACGAGACTATACCGACGCTCTGCTGCGGGAGCTTGAACATTACGGAAACTTGAATGATTGGCGGGGTCGAACCGTACAGAGCATTTTCTTCGGCGGCGGCACTCCGTCGACGTTCAAGCCCGCCAGCATCGGCAAGCTTTTGGCGTGGGTTGCGGCCACGTTTCCGATTGATGTCGATTGCGAAATCACGCTTGAAGCCAACCCGGGCACGGTCGATAGCGACAAATTCTTCGGCTACCGCGATGCCGGCGTGAATCGCATCAGCGTCGGCGTGCAATCGTTTCAACCAAAAATTCTCAAATTTTTGGGACGCGTTCATTTAGCCGACGAGGCCCGCAAAGCTTTGCAAGTCGTACGTCACGCGGGTTTCGACAACTTTAGTTTTGACCTGATTTATGCAAACCCTGACCAAACCTTGGCAGAACTTGAAGCGGACCTCGATGAAGCATTAGAATTTAACCCACCACACCTATCGGCGTACAATTTGACCTTTGAAGAGGGGACTCCGTTTCACCATGAGTACCGTTCCGGTCGGATGAAATCACTCAGCGAAGACGAAGAGGTTGCCATGGCGGAACTGATCGAAGAAAGACTTCTGACGGCCGGATTGCCACGGTATGAAATCTCGAATTACGCACAACCGGGCCGGCGCTCGCGCCACAACGTGAATTATTGGCGGTATGGTGATTATTTAGGCCTCGGCGCTGGAGCCCACAGCTATAGGACGACGGGCTCCAAGGAATTCTTCGGCCGGCGATGGAGCAATGAAAAGAACCCCGGCCGCTACATGACCCAAGTCAATCAGGCGAATCGCGCTGTCGTCGAGCGCGAGGAAATTGATTTCGACAAAGCTGCAGGCGAATTCATGTTTCTCGGGTTAAGAATGACCGAAGGGATCTCGATAAACGCCTTCCGCGCACGATTTGATAAAACCACTCGCGAAATCTTCCCGCAAATCTGTGACTGGATCGATGGAGAACTCTTGGAGGAGAAACGCGGTTTTCTCCGGTTCACGCGCAAAGGCCTGCTTGTCGCTAATTCGATGTTTGTTCAATTCATGTAGTATTCGTTGTTTTGAAATTCCGGTGGGGAGCAATAGTCGTGGTATCAACTACTGATTTAGCCAAAATTCGGATCGATCACATCGGCAGCCTGGTTCGCCCGGCAAAGTTGAAAGATGCTTTCGCCCGCTACGACCGCGGGCAAGCGGCGCCAGAAGAGCTTGCGAGAGCTCAAGACGATGCCATTCGCGACGTGATTCAGAAACAAGAAGCATACGGTCTGCCGATCATCACGGACGGCGAATTTCGCCGTCACAGCTTTCAAGAGAGTTTTTCCGAGTGTGTAGCCGGCTTTGATGTTCCAAAGAACGTTTCTCTTTATTACGAGAGGCGTGATCTTAACCAGAATCCTTTGGAACGAGCCGAACAAAATTTCGAGGAAGCCGGACCGGCGATCGTCACCCGCCGTGCCGCCGTTGAGCGATTAAATCTAGTCCGCAATCTGCCCCTCGAGGAATTTCGTTATGCTCAGAGCGTCGCCAAAGTTCCCGCCAAGGTCACCGTGCTCGGTCCGGATCGAATCGCCCAACGTTTCAAATGGGAAGGATCGATGAACGTTTACAAGGATCTCGATAATTTTGTCGATCACGTGGTCCGGATCGAACGGCAGATGATTACGGAGCTTGTGAGAGCGGGATGCAAATACATTCAAATCGATGCTCCTGGCTATACCGCTTACGTCGATAAGGTTTCGCTGAAGCGAATGCGCTCCCGCGGCGAAGATCCGGAGAAAAATCTTCGCCGATCCATAGACGCCGATAACGCGCTCATTGAAGGTTTTCCCAGCGTCACGTTTGGCATCCATATCTGCCGCGGCAATGCTCGAACCATCGATCCAAAGACGGGTAGACTTGTGCCTCAGTGGCACCGAGAAGGCTCCTACGACGCCATCGCCGAACGGTTATTTAACAGTCTCAAACACCAGCGCCTGCTCTTGGAGTACGACAGTGATCGCGCCGGCGGATTCGAACCTTTGCGTCTCGTGCCGCAAAGTAAAATCGTCGTGCTAGGCTTAATTTCGACCAAAAGCTCAGACATGGAGACCGTCGATGATTTGAAACGGCGCATCGATCACGCGAGCCAATACTTGCCGGTAGAACAGCTTGCGCTCAGCCCGCAATGCGGCTTTGGCGGTATCGACTCTAAGGTGCTCAGCGAAGACGAGATGTGGCAAAAATTGGATTGCGCAGTAGAAACAGCTGCGGAGGTTTGGCGCTGAGGCAACGGACGAAATACGTGGCGGCCGAGACACCACTAAATACGGAATTGCGTCCCCCATGGCATGTTATCGTCAACTCGGGTCTTGTCCTACAGGGAAATCAGTAAATATCCTAACGAAGAAATAATAGAAAGGCGGGGAACTCAAGTTTCAAAGGTCTGTGGCCTTTTAAAAAGTTATAATCACGCCATCAATGAGACAACCCTCCAGTCATCTGACTCGCCGTATCCAACCAATCAAGTTCGGTCGTTACACCCAAGAAGAATCGGCGAAAAGTGTCGTCGACGAGCCGTCTCGCGTCCTTGCCCCGAGAGGCGTTAACCATCTCTAGTGCTCCTTTGAAGGCTTCCAACCGCAGAGGATCATCGCAGACCCGATCGAATTCTCCGAGCAGCTTGTCCAGCGCCTTGTCGAGAATTTCCATGCTTCCCCGGTTGCGAACATAGCCGCATGCGGCGACGAATCCGAGCAGAAACGGGTCCCCGTTCGTCATCAAGAATCGCTGGGTGGAGTTTGACTTATAAACCTGCACCATCCTCGCGTGGACCTCGCCATTGATGCGCTTCAATGTTCGCATGATGTCAGAGATGTCACCGATGTTATCGAGGTAAGGCTGGTTCTCGTCGAGAAATCGTTCGGTTTCCACAGCGGCGGTCACATGGGAGTTATGTGTAATAAACGCCTGAGTCGCCAACACGATATCGGACGCCAGGAACTTGTCCTTCGGCCTCGTTTCCCCCGGCATCCGGCCGATATCCTCCCAAATGGGAATACCTTCGCTCTTTAAATGTTCAATCAGCGGTTTTTTCATGATTTCCAGTTGTACTCGCAAACTCATCCGTCGTTGGCTCGAGTTGAATGTCACCATGTAGTGAAGCAGCCCCGCGAGGCTGATCGCATAAAAGATCTCGTAACGAATCGTGCGCCGCAGAAGGTTTCCAGTGGCAATCTCTGGGTCGCCCAAGCGTTTCACGGACTCAGCGAAGAAGTGCCATGCCTCTTCGGGAATCACGCCGTCTTGCACGAGATGTTCGCGGCGCCAGACCAATAATATAGCGATGAGAAAGCAATAGAGCCGCTGCAGGCCGTCGATGATCGAGAACCGAATATTGTCCGCATCGAGGGAGCGCACTCCGCCGGCCCAGCTCAGCGCCGCTACTTTGCTCTCAGGCATCGCCGCGCCTTCGACAAAATCCCGAATGAGCCGGCGGTAGATCGGATCGGTCAGATGATCGAAGGGCGGTCGCTGGAAAAAGTTATCTTCGACAGACAGCCGTTGGATATAGATCCCGAGTGGCTCGCGCACATGTCCGATCTTGCCCTGCGTTTTGGGGTCCTCGATTTCGGACCCGATAATCGTTATCGGGCCGGGCGGCGACAGCACTGAGAAAAAACCATTGCTTTTAAGTTCCTGCGCCAGATTGAGCAGCACCTCATGTAGTTTTCGCGTGCGCTCTAATCTGGTTGGCTTCTTAACCCGCTGCCCACCGCGACTTCGCAGCGTTCGCAATTCTTTTGCTGCGTTCCGCGTACTTGACGGTGCGTCGAGTGCTTCGGCGCCTCTCGCAACCAATCCATTCGCGCCTTGGCTTTCGTTTTGATCTGCCATTGCATCTCCTCTCTTGACCCAGCAGCTTGCTGAGTGTTTGGGGAAGTTTATAAATCTCGCTCACCCGGGATAACTGACACTTTTGCAGATTCCTGGGACAGAAGTCTTTAGATGCACCGGCTTACAACGCACGAAGCCAACGCACTGCGCCTACCCAAATCTTCTTGAGTGCGTTAAGCGCCGCCTGTCGCGTCGGACTATCGGACAGCCGATGGAAAAGTTTTTCGATGCAAACTTTCGAAGGGAAGTCGGGGTGCTTCGGGCCCTATTCATCGATTCCGCTAAGAACCTCTTAAACGCCGGGCCAACGGGAAACCAAATTGAAGGTGGATTTTAAATGATCGTCGTGGGGAAGGGCTGAATTAGACCGTTGTCGAACGACGCCTTTGGCGAATTAATCCACCTTTGGCGACAATATATACATCCTGTCGAGAAAATACACAATAACAAAAAACTGCCGCCTGTGGCAGCTTCCGTGCGTGGTTAAGGGGGGAAGGATACGGGACCATCGTAAAGGAGCACGGCGATCGAGGCTACGCCCCGCCCGTCGACTCGATGCCAGCTGCTTCGGCTTCATCCAAATACTTTTCAGTCGCAGGGTTTGCTCGAAGTGAGTTCGTTAACCATCCGGCTGCAGCCGACTCAACCATTCTTCATGCACGTCAACCCAAATGAAATCTCGATCCTGGCAAGTCGACAGCTCGCTCAGGTCGAACCTCACCGTGTAGAGCGGCTGATGGACGCCGCGGTGGTCTCTAATGTTTTCCAAGACGCCGTGCACCATTCCGACGACGCCGCGTTTGCCTCGGATATACCGGGGCGTCCGTGGGTTGCCTGTGGGATTTTCAGGTGCAACGACGACGGGATCGCCGATTTTAAATTTGTTGTTCATCGATTTCAAAATTTCACTCAATCGGGCCGCACCCGCGGCACTTCGGGTTCCGGGTGGGCGATTTCTCTTTCTTTGAGCTGGAACGGACTCAAAGCTTCGGCCGCACCGATCAGACTATCGACGGTGACGAGCTTAGCCAACTCTTCTTCCGACATCCCTTCTGTACCAGCGGGACATTTCGGCAAGACGAAGTAGCGTACGTCGGAAGTGCTGTCGTAAACTTGAACTTCTTTGCTCGCGGGAATCTCCAGCCCGAACATTTCCTGCATGCACGCGCGCGGATTCTGCACGATCTTGGTTCGGTAGCTTTCGTGCTTATACCACCACGGCGTGTCGCCGAGAATGTCGTACGGATAACAGGAACATAGCGTGCACACGACAACATTGTGCACAGAGTCCGTATTCTCCACGACCACGAGCTTGCCGACTTTCCCTTGATGCACGCCCATTTCTCTGAGCGCTTCTCTCCCCGTCGTTAACAGCGCTTGCTTGAATGTCGCATCGGTCCACGCCTTGGCGACAATCACGCCGCCCGTCCACGGCCGCTCCTCGTGGAGCTGCTTCCAACGCTGCTCCAACTCCCCCCGGGTAG
>DASPXM010000065.1:0-11391 GCA_035637295.1 Verrucomicrobiia bacterium | reverse complement strand
GATATGGTCTTTATATGGCTTGGTATGTTCGCGGAACGCGATGCCGCGCTGGTGATCGAATTCGATGATGATCACGGGGCTCTGGACACGATAATAAAATGTGCTGTCGTCTTCCATGCCGCCCATCCAGCAGAAATAGGTATCTTTCAGATGTCGCTTCACTTCTTCCAGTTTCAGTCGGGCATGCCCGCTACGCATACGACTAGCATGATATTCAACCAGACTGAGTAGGAGATCATGTTGCGTATTCGACAGCTCCTCGTAGCGGATGCCCGCATAGTTGAGCTCCAAATTATCGCGGAAAGCGGTCGTGAAATCCTCGCCCTTCGTTTCAGGAGCAATGATCGTCTTGGCGCGCTGCGCCTGAGAAAGCGCGCGCATTAATGCCAGGCCGCGATCTTCATCGGCCTTGAAGGTTCTCAGACCAGCGTATTTGCCGATCGTTGCGTGCACCGGCTCGGCGCCCAAAAACGTCGGTGTCACGACGATCTGGTCGCCGAGTACGAAATAATTGATGATCAAATGATGACCGTCCCATTGCCATCCCCACGGCCCGGTCGCCGACGGTGCGCCCATGATGCTCAGCCAGTACAGGTCTTCGCCGTATTCACTGAGCCTACCGGTCATTTCCTGCACGGTTTCATTTAAGTGCATGATGTTTAGCGCTTCTTCGAAGCCTTCGTTGCTCAGGCTCTCGCGTAGGAGCGCAAAGGCGCAATCGCGCTGGACGTCATTCATCTCGAAGAGCGGCGTGCCGTGGCGCATGAGCGTCGGATGGATATTGCTCCACTTGCGCCACTGATCGGTGTCGGCAGAAAAAAGCGTCTTGGCGCGCTGCTCCGCATTCAATGACCCGAAGAAGGCTTCCGCCGCTTCTCGAATCGACTGGGTCGAAACGCCGGTCTGCTGGACGCTGAAGAGACCGGGAATGACGTTGCCGTCGCTGGTGATGCCTTTGAAAGGCTCGGCTGCGGCGGCCAAGGACTTCTCCACGTAATTCAGCGAGCCGCCTTTGGTATGGAGCGGTCGATTGGGGCCGCGTCGAATGCACGTTTCGGATAGGCTGCGCGTGCGTGGGTCGCTGCTCATGGCCAAGATCCTCCAAAGCGATTTTACCGCGGCTAATTAAGAATTCTTCTTTAGTGCGGTAACGGAAGAGAAGTCAAGTATTGATTAGTGGGCAACGCTGGTGGGTTCATACTCTTCCAGCGCGCCGGGTTCCGGGCAGTAGGGGAGGCAGTCGCCGCAGCCGGTGCATTCGCTCTCGATCACTTCGTACATGTGATGGATGTCCTGCATCTTCGGATGGACGGCGTGTTCCGGGCAGACCTCGCGGCACAGACCGCAGGCGATGCAGAGGCTTTCGACGATTTTGACTTTCATGGCGTGGTCTATTTCGACCCGCCCAACGCGCGGCTCGGTTCGGGCGCCCATGGGCGAAGAAGGAAATCGAAAACTTCTTCGATCGGTTTCTGGTCTGCCGGCGTGAGCGCGTAGGCGTCGATTTGATATTTGCCTTCCATGAAGTGCATCATCTCTTCGGCCGATTGGCTGTGCAACTGGTGGCGCACGAGCGGGTCGTCGATGACGCTGAGGGTCGACGCGATGCCGAGGCAGGCAATCGATTCGGTGTAGTAATGCTGGCCGGCGCGCGCGAGCGGGTGAATATGTGGAAACATCGCGGTCATGCCGAAATAGGAAAGCCTGGGCTGCGTGTTGGCGCGCGGGTCGTCCATCAATTCTTCCTCGCGCTTGATAAAGCCGCCGCGCAAAAGCACATCGGCGTGGAGTTGGCCGTGCTTCACTTCGTCCCAGATTTGCCGCGCGCGCATGCGCTGAAGGTCGATGTATTTCGGCTGCTCGTGCATCTCGACTGAAAGAATTTGCGTCGACATTTGCTTGAGCGACATGTACGGCCCCTCGGCGGCGTAGCCGGCGCGAGCGCGGATAGCTTTGTATTCATCGTTACCCGATTTGAGATCCTTCTCGGCGGAATCAATAGCCTGAGTAACAAGTTTGTCCCAAAGCGGTAGGCAACGCTCGGTCTGGCGAAGGCGGAAATCGACGCCCGGTCCAGTGAAGCCGGTGGGGTAAACCCACTTCTCTAGGAAGCTTTCAAGAATTGGCTGCATGAAAAACTCCGTTCAAGTCGGTAAGATCTCTCACTTCGTTCGAGATGACAGGATGGCGGTGCGCCATGACAAAACAGCTTGTTTGTCATTTCGAGCGAAGCGAGAAATCTTTCTTTGATCCATGTTGCCAAGGTCACTGTCGTGGCCATCTTTGGTTCTCCGTCCAAACTTCCGGCGGCGGCGGGACGAGCGAGCGTCCGGTGTCGGCTTCGACGATTGAGCCTTCAGCGGGGCAGTACATGAGACAGACAGTGCACTTCGGATAGATGCAGCGCTCGTCGATTTCCAGCAAATGCTGCGAGGTCGGCGAGACGACCACCGCGTTGATGTTGATCTCGCGGCAGACGACATAACACATGCGGCATTCAGTGCATTTGTCGTGGGCGATTTTCAGGCCGGGCATAAGTTCCTTCGGTTCAAATCGTTCAAGCAGTTCAAACCGTTCAAGTCGTTCGTGGTCGAAAAGGGTTTCTCAATCGATATCTCCGGAGACTGTGACTTCTCCCGCCTTTTCTTCTTCTATGCCGAGAGCGAAGCGGGCGCTTTCTTCGAGATAGAACAAATAATCCCGCCGCGTTTCCGCGCACAGGCGCTTGGCCAACTCGGTGTCGACTTCCTTCTGAAGGAAACGTTCTACTTGAAAACGTCCCATGAGGACATGGCTGCGAGTCTCCGCGAGCTGGCTATGGAAAAGTGCGTGGATCGCCTCGTCGGGAAACGTCTTTGCAAATTTCTCCGTCCAGGCCAGCTCGATAACTTTCGGTCCGAGGTTCAGCGCGGCGATGCGCACATTCTGCGGATAATTGGCCAGCGCGCGCAAGCAAAAGATATAAGAGGCGGTGCGAGTCGCCGTGCCGAATTGAGCATAGGGATGCGCGAACAACTGCTTTTGCGTGCGCGCCCAGCGGCGCCGGAGAATCTCGTCACAAAACTGCATTTCATGTGTAGATTCGTCGTAAATCTGCTTACCGAAGAGGTAAGCGACGGAGGGCGGATACTCGTTCAGATTGATCCCCTGGGCCCAGCCACCATAGACGTAATACATCGTGCGCTTCAGCGTCCATAAGCGGGCTAGGAGTCTAAAGCACTGGTCGGCGCTGAACTTTCCTGCGCGTGCCGCATCCAGCACCGCATCCATGGGTGTGACAGCGGCGGCGTGTTCGCTCTGCTCGATCAACTCCTGGGCGAGGAAACCGCCAAGGTTCTTATTCGTCGTTAAGTTCACAATCAAACGCTTTGAGCCCTGCTCTCGCCATGATGTTTCCCCTCGCCCGCTTCAGCCTGAGGCTGATCCGCCTATGGAGGACGCGGGAGAGGGTCAGGGTGAGAGTGCATTCGCTACACGTTGCCCTCACCTCGGTCCTCTCCCAGAGGGAGAGGAAGCAGAAGGAGAAGTAGTAGGAATAGCTGCGCTCTAGATTCGCGTGTTGCCGATTAGCAAAATAGTTTCAGCTCGCCGCCAGCAACCGCTCGTGCCCCTTCTTTGAAATCGGCGCTAAATCCGATGCGATACAGCTCCAGCTTTCGCCACTATCTTCGCTGCAAAAAACTTCGCCACCTGTCGTGCCACCGAAGATCGAACATTTGCCACTTGATTCCTCGAGGCACAAAGCGCCAAATTCATGCTTCAAGCTTTCGGGGAGTCCGCCGCCGAGCCGCTGCCAATTTTTTCCGCCGTTGTGACTCCGATAAATCTTCCCCCCAGCGCGCGCCGCTGGACCCGCCTTTCGCCAAGTTGTCGGGTTATGCTCGGCGGTAGCCACGAACATGAGATCGGGATTTTTTGGATTCCAGGTGAAGCCGTCGGGATAAACGTCCGCCGCCCAGTCCGGACTCATCCATCGTTCCCAACTGCCGCCGCCGGTGTAGGTGACGTATAGGCCGGCGCCGCCGGTGACATAGATTCTCTTCGGGTCGCGCGGGTCGATCAAGCAGCGGTGCACATCATAGAAATGCTCGATGGGGCGATTTTTGTCGGCGAGCAAGCCGACCGTATTCAATTCAGTCCAGCTCTTTCCTTCATCCGTGCTTTTCAGAAACGCGCCTTGTTCAATGCACGCGTAAATGGTTTTCGAATCTTTGGGATCGAAGGTGATAAATTTCGTATGCGCGACATGCGGCGGCGCGGGGAACGACCACTGGGAAACCGTCGGCACCGAGCGCAGCGACGGAATTTCATGCCAATGGAGCCCTAAGTCTTCGCTGATGAACAAATGAGCCGGCTGTGTCCCGGCATAAACGCGAACTTTGCCGTCTACGACGTTGGAAGCGAGACTGTAGACGTCGTGGATCGGAATGCCGTTGTCGCGCCGCTCCCAAGTCTTCCCGCCGTCTGCGCTCGCGTGGACCGAACCGAAAAATGCGCCGGCGAACATTGTTCCGGTTGTGCGCTCGAAGATGATCGCGCTGATATACTGACCGCGCAGGGCGCGCTGAGCTGCGCGCCATTTCCCATTGCTTTCGCGTTCGAACTGAACCAATCCGTCTTGGGTGCCGACCCAGAGTTGCGTCGATCCTTCGTTTGATGAGTAGACATTCGTGCCGCCATGAGAAAGTCCGATCGCCATAATTCACCTCCGTGAGCGGGAATTAAGTCCTTATTTGAGTCGCCGGAATCTGAATCAACGTACTACTGTGGCGCGATTTCGGCAAGGCGGAAAGGCTATCGGCATTGCTTCAGATTTGCAAAAACTTGCAGGGGCTTCCCCCCAGCGCTCGTCCGAGCGGCAGACACACGGGTCTGCCCCTACATCACGCGCCATTGAAATGGAAGCATTACCGGATTATTACCTCAGCTTTCCCTCCACTTTGAGTTCCTGCTGTGCCTGTTTCAAAATTCGGTCATTGATAACGCGATCGAGAGTAAATTTTTTGTCGACGACGCCGGCGCGGATGTCTTCGTCGAGCATGATCTGAATGCCGTCTTGAGCGACGGATAAATCGGTGGCGTAGCCGGGACTGAAGAGATCATACGCGCGGTTGACGACGTCGGGATCGCCTTGAAGGCCGGCTGCAAAGCCCGTCTTGATGGCTTCTTGTTTGTTGTGTTTGGCGAACTGCATTCCCGTGATCACCGCCTTGAGAAATCTTTTCGTGGTCTCGGGATATTTTTGCAGCACTTCGCCGCGGGTGACGAAAACGCTTTGCGGGATTCTCAACGCCTCGTTCAAATTCACGATCATCGGAAAACCTTTGTCGAGCAATCTCACGGTGTCCTCGGCGGAAAAGGGCGCCGCCGAGACGACCCCTCTCTCTAGAGCGATGGCGCGGAGTGCGGTTCCACCGATGGCTCGCAGCGTAACATCTCGATCAGGGTCGAGACTGTGCCGCTTGAGGTAGATTCGGATGGCGAAATCTGAGAAAGCGCCCGCACCAGTAACACCGACGATCTTACCGCGCAGGTCCTCGACGCTCTTGGCTTCTTTGCTGCCGAGAAGTGTGTAGTTGGTGTAGTTAGACAGCGAGGCGATGATCTGCAGATCGAGGCCGCGGGCGTTGCTGCGGATCGCCGCCTGGGCGCCGCCGATGCTGGCGAAGTCGACGTTTCCCGAGATCAATGCGGTGATGGCTATCGGTCCGCCGCGGACAAAGATCGGTTCGAGGGTTAGTCCCTGGTCTTTGAAGAAGCCTTTGGCGATAGCGACGCGAAAAGGCAGTTGGTTGTTCCAAGAGAGGCTGACAAAGACGATGCGGAGATTTTTCTTTTCTTGGGCGTGGGCGGCAAAAGCGTGAAAGAATAGGACCGATAGAACGAATAGGATGAATCCTTTGCCGCCAAAGATAGTCTGTAACATGCCAGTCGTCGTCGTTTAGGGTTCGATTTTTATGATCGACGCGCCGATCCCGTCGAGAGAAGTCTTGCCGTCCGCCGCCAAGTTATCGCGCCGCGGAGTATCGAAGTTGCTGACATAGGCCGTGGCGCCGACAAAGACCACTGATGTGGGAAATTCGAGCGGTCCTTTGCTGTCATTTTTTTGGACGTCGAAGACTCGACCATCCGGCTGCACGAGAACGACGGCATTGCGTTCGTTCGCCGCGACCCAAAGATTTCCCTGAGGATCGAACGCCGGTCCGTCCGCGCCTTCGAGTAACACGCTTTGAGTCAATAGCGCTGGTTGTCCCGCTTTGCCGTCAGCACCGATAGCGATTTTCCAGATAGCGCCGCGCGCCGTGTCGGCGACGTAAAGAGTGGTTCCTTGCTTGTCGAAAACGATGCCATTGGCGGTGAGCGCTTGCTCGGTTTTGCCGTCGGGAAGGACTCGCGTGTGCAGTGGGATTTGCGTGAGAACCTGGGCTCTGCCGCCTTCCGGTCCGGTGCGGTAGATTCTCCCGTTTCTGCCGCCGCTGACATAGAGACTACCGTTTTTGTCGAAGGCGATGCCGTTGGCGCCGTCCGTTTCAGTCGCGAAAGTTTGCGCCAGGCCGGGTTCGTCGGGGTCGAGATTGCGACCGCGGATGCGCAGCACTTCATTGAACCCACCGGCAGTAAGATAAAGATCGCCCGCGGCGTTGAAGACAATGCCGGATACGTTGGCGCGAACTTTCTTGCCGTCGACATCGCGTTCTTGAACGCGGCCGACGACGACCAGTTTCGGATTTTTGGGGTCGATACGCCAGACGTTTCCGGAAACCCGGTCGCAGGCGTAGAGCCGGTCTTTGTGGTCGACCGCGATACTCTCGACAACGACCGTCTGATCTGCGCTCTTTGGATCGAAATCGATCAGCACGGAGACTTTTGCAGCTTGCGACTCGATTGCCGGGATCAACGCGCTCAGGAACGCGATCGTTACGATAAAGCGTCGCATCATGACAATGTATCCTTTCTTTCTCGGCAGGGTTTAACGCCCTTATCGCTTGGTTTCGAGCTCTTCCTTGACCTCGCGCATCAGCTTGAGGCTCATCACTTTTTCCGGCGACACGTCTTCCTTAATTTTGAGCGGCGCTTTGACGTCGAACTCCATTAGGTTCTTGATCCCCTGGACGGAAGGCAGCCCTGGGACGCCGTCCGGAATCGCCTTGGCGAAGCGGCGGATGCCCTCGATGACCATCGGTCGGGTGACATTTCCCATCGGGATTTTCTTCATCGCGATATCGGCCGCTTCTTCCGGCCGCTCGCGGATGAACATCAAGGCCCGGGCCATCGCTCTGAGCCATCGCTTTATATCGTTCGGGCGTTCGGCGATCGTCTTGTCCGGCGCCACGAATCCTTGGAAGGGATACGGAAACAGATCGCCGACAAACGCCAGCGTGCGCAACCCTTCTCTTTCGCCGAGGAGAGATTCATCGGCATTGACCACCGCCGCACTGAACGCTCCGGTCTTGAGCGATAGGATTGTGTTTGTCGTGTTGCGGGAGGGCATCGCTATGCGGGTGATGTCGCGCCCCGAAACTCCTTCGCGCTCGACCAACATGGTGATCAAGGCGTCCTGGGTATCGCCGACGGTCCCGACGGCGATACGCTTTCCCTTGAGATCAGAAATTTTTTGAATGTCCGCGGCCGCCAGTAAATACCAGGTCACCTTTTCGGTCTGAAACATAACGGCCTTGATCGGCGCGCCGCGCAATGCCGCCCGCATGCCGCTGCCGCCGGCGCCGCTATAGTCAACATCGCCGCTCACGATCGCCGCGATTGCCGTGGTGCCGGGAATGACGATGGTTTCGTTTTCAAACCCCTGGTCACGAAAATAGCCTTTCGCTTCTGCGACCGGCAGGCTGAGGTAGTTCAGCGTTGCGCGGGGAATGGCGGTTCTGACCCGCTCGGCCGAAGCTTTTATCGGCAATAGGACAGCTAAGACCAAGAAGACAAATATTTTCATTGGCGTGTCCCCACGACATTCACCGCCGCGCACCTCTCCAGCTGATACAGTTCATTTTAAAGAACCTTTTGGGACCTCCGACAGTCGATTAGCATATAGAGGTAAGCGCTGTTGTCGTCAAGGACAGCGCCTCGGCGGAATTGCATAATCCGTTCTATTATAGTTGATTGCGGATACACTAACCGCCAGTTGAAGGGGAGGAGACTTATGTCACTGGGCCGGGTCTTGGTTGAAGAGTTTCAACCAGACGTGTTGAAATGGTTGCGCGAGCGCGTCGAACTGCTCGTGATCAATCCCTGGGTCGAGCCGGAACGCTGGGAGTTGGAAGCGGCGCGGGTGGACGCGGTCATCAGCAGAAAGGGGAAAATTACCCGTGACCAGATGGAACGAAGCGGCGGCCGCCTTAAGATTATCGCGCGCACGGGAGTTGGCGTCGATCCGTCGCGAGTCGATCTCGAGGCCGCCAAAGAATTCAGGATATGGGTGACCAACCAGCCTGGCAGCAATTCCGTTTCAGTGGCAGAGTTGGTCTGTGGGCAGTTGATCGCGTTAGTGCGCCACACCCATGAGGCTCATCGCGCGGTGAAAGAAAATCGCTGGAGCGATTATCTCAAATTCATCGGCACGGAGCTCGCCGGCAAGACCATCGGCATCGTCGGCATGGGGAATATCGGCGCGCGCGTGGCGCTTCGCGTGCGGGCGTTCGAGATGGATTTTCTCGTCTACGACCCGTACATTCCCGAGTCTCACGTCACGGCGCTCGGTGGCAGATGGGTCGCACTAGAGGAGCTGCTCGCCGAATCCGACTTCGTAACGATTCACTGCCCGCTCAATCGCGAAACCAAGGGAATGATTGGCGCCAACGGATTAGCGCTGATGAAACCGTCGGCGTTTTTGATTAATGCCGCACGCGGCGGCATTGTCGATGAGGACGCATTATACGCGGTCTTGCGCGAACGAAAGATCGCCGGCGCCGCCTTGGATGTCATTACTGATGAGCCGCCGTCAAAAGATCATCCACTGATCCGGCTTGACAACGTGCTCTGGACGCCGCACGTCGGCGCCATGACATTGGAAGCCTCGAAGCGCGGCGAGTGGGGCGCGGCGGACGAAGTGATTCGGGTTCTTGAGAAGAAACGGCCGAAAAATCCGGTGGTCGACGCCGACGAGGCACGCTTGCTCATGCCGGCGTGATGCTTCACGGCAGTTCAAGGTTCAAAGTTCAGTGTTTAATTCGCTTCTGACTTTGAACCTTGAACTTTGAACGGTCATCTCCGGTGTCCGTTTATGGGTGCTTGAATGACTTCAACCGCACCGTTGTTGCACAACTTAATCACATTGACGGTGCCCGTGTATTCCGGCGAACCGGAATAATAGGCTGCGACCTCGCCATCGCCGACTCGCGTCGATTGGTTCCAGTGGCCGAGCGCGACGTAATCCGCCTGGGTGGCATTCAACTCTTCGCGATGGATCAGCCAGGAGCCGATCAATCGGTTCGGATCGCGGGCTTCGTCGACGTAGTGGCCATGCGCCGCGGCGAGTTGCCAGCGAGTGGTGCGTGGTCGCGGGTTGGCCAGCGGTGACATATCAGTATAGTCAAAGTGGGCGTGACCCCAAATTTCCATCTCGAATTCGGCAAACAACACCGCTTGTTCGACGTTCAAACCAAGTATGCTGACATTGGGGATCACGCCGAGCCCGGCTCGACGATAGACTGAGTCGGGAGTCAGCGGGTCGTGATTGCCTGGCAATATGACCACTGGTCTTCGGTAATCGCGCAGCATTTGCGCCGCCCGCTCGAGGAGCTCGATGGGCTGGCGATGATTGTCAAAGGAGTCGCCGGCAAGTACGACCACATCGGCATTGACTTCCAAAGCCGCGGTCAAAACCTTGGGAAGCACGTCCAGGCGGTCTTTGTCGCTGAAACTGTCATCGGTGCCTAAATGAAGATCGGAGCTATGAACGATCACCACTTGCGAGCGTGAATCCATATACGTTGAAGTCCTTGACGTTTAGTCCATCAACGTTAACAAAGTTCCAGGTATAATAAAAGCCGAAGCCGACCCAAAAACGAGAAACGGGCCGCGTGGCGGCCCGTTTCGAAGGAGGGATTTGTTTGAGTTTAGCTACTTGGTCTTGGCGTCGGTTTTTTTCTCGTCAGCCTTGGCTTTTGGCTCCGCTGCGGCTTTCTTGGGCGCTTCCTTGCTCTCGATGCTCGTGGCGGTCATCTTGTATTTGATCATGACCTTGTCGCCCTTTTTGATATCACCGGTAGTCTTGGTGTTTTTGTCGCGAGCGATTTCCCAGTTCTCATTGCCCTTCTTGACGACGATGACGTCGTCCTTCACGTCGAGTACCGGGCCGGTGACTTGGTAATCCTTGGCCGCAGCTAACGACGCGGCGCTTAAGAAAAGGGCCGCAATCAACAATGCGAGATAGGGTCTCATATAACGCCTCCTTGGCTTGGTTAATGGGTTGCGTTGACTGGTTTTTCGACTGAACCGCCCTCCATTCGGTTCGACCGAATCTGATTATTTAGACGTTGCAACGGCTTGTCAATTCGACGATTGACAAGATTCAAGGCAGCATCGACGGACGGAGGTCTGGTGTTCTAGGCGCACGGACGCCGAGTCTCGCCTCGGGTCATTAGATAGAACGGACAAAATTGAGTGCTGTAAAGTGAGTACTAGAGTAGGAGTGGAATTGTACGAGCAAGGTGGGGAGGGGCCACCTTGCTCGCGAGAAGTTTACTTGGCTTTCTTTTCTTCGTCCGTTGCGCCGGCCTTCTTATCACCAGCCTTTTCTTCACCCATCGCGCCGGCCTTCTTGTCGCCGGCCTTTTTCTCACCCATCTGCCCGCCCTTCGTATCTTCGCCCTTAGATGACTTGCTCTTTGCCCCTTTAGATTTTTCTCCTTTGGCTTCTGTTGTGGCATCTGTCTTCTTATCTTCTTTCACAGCATCTGCCGCATGAGCTGCCGACGCGAGAAACATGGAAGCAATTAAAACAACCAGAAAACGTTTCATTGAGTAATCCCCCTTGTGGAATTGTGTTAGTTAGTCTGAAACGAATAGACGATCAAATCGCCCTCCACTCGATCCGGCCGATCTATTTCGTTCTGGTGACTTGGACGCGTGAACCGGACATTTCATTCACGCTGGTTGTGGTTTATATATGAGTCGTTTGATTTCCCCAAGTCTAAAGTCGTAGAAAGACGAGTTAAGTCAGCGAAAAACAAGGGGAGGTCCAGGGATGCCCGAAGCGCTGCCGATCGCTAAAGGAAGCGGGGTTTGCTGTTTGTTGCCGCGCATGGCTAACCGTCATGGTTTGATCGCCGGGGCTACCGGCACCGGGAAAACCCTGACTCTGCGGGTCATCGCCGAAAAACTTAGCGCTATCGGCATCCCGGTTTTCATGGCCGATGTCAAAGGCGATCTGTCGGG
>DASPXM010000064.1:0-30244 GCA_035637295.1 Verrucomicrobiia bacterium | reverse complement strand
GAACGGTTCGAGGCCGAAGATGCGGAGCTCAGGCGTGATTGTCATCCACTCGTGCATTCAATTGGCCGGGAAACCTTTCGCATCAAGGGCAATATTCATGAATCGTTCGCCGCTTGTGACCAGACCTGCCACTCCGGCTGTTACCATGGTTCTGTGGAGCGCTTTTTAAGGGGCGATAATATTTACTCCAAAATCAATAAACACCCCAGCACGGCCGAACTTAGACAGAAGGCCGTCGTCGCTTGCGACCCGAAGACTCCGCTGCGGTTTCGTTTCCAATGCCTCCATGGGCTCGGTCACGCCCTGTTGTTTTTCTCCCGCTATCAATTACTTCCTTCGTTAGAAGTCTGCGACGTTTTGCCCGAAGACTGGAGTCGAAATTCTTGTTATGGCGGGGTTTTTATGGAAAATGTCGTCAACGCGACGCCGGAGAGCCGCGATTTAAGCCCGACCGATTATCATTATCCGTGCAACAAACTGAATCCGAAATACCGCGGCGAATGCTACATTATGCAAACCTCGCGCATGACCGAAATGGGACTCTCCACCGAGGAGCTATTTCAAGAGTGCGACAAGACTGGCGAATTTCGCCATCAGTGCTCGGCGTCGGTCGGCCGGGATTTGTCAAACTTTGCCCGCGCCGGACAAACCCGAGCGACCGCGGAGAAGTGCGAAATTGTCAGGGGCGAAAGCCGCTTCGCCTGCATGCGCGGCGTCGTCTATGCGCTCATCGATAACACGTGGGATGGCCGCTATGCGCTGCCGTTTTGTGCCGCGCTCACCCAAGAAGACGATCGGAACACTTGCTTCCAGACAAGCGCGCACTATTTGAAAAACATTTTCGAAAAGTCATCCGCGGAAATTGCTAACGATTGCTCGGAACACTTGAGCCAACCGGCGCGTTGTGTTGAGTTATCGTTGCGGTAGTCACATCCTCGATTCGCCGCACGCCGGTGAGCGGCGCACCCGAGAGTCGTTGGGTGACGTGAGAATCTGTAATTTGTCGTGAACGATTTACTTTCTCATGGGGTGGCGAAAGAACAGCCTTGCGACTCGCTCCGGTTAGTGCCAAAGTAAATCGTTCGAAAGAGTCACGATCAGCGAAATCGCGGAAGACACTGCGGGACATGAGTCTACCGGTCTTGCTACTGATTGACGACGAGTACGGCGTGCGCGAATCGCTCAAGATAGTTTTCAGTAAGGATTATCGTGTGCTCGAAGCCGACAGCATCGACGCCGCCATTCCCCAGGTCCAGGACGCACATCCCGACGTCGTGCTGCTTGACGTCCTGATGCCGAAAGCCGATGGTCTCGAAGTCCTCCGGCGCATTAAACAAATCCATTCCGGCTGCGAAGTGATCATGCTGACCGGCGTCAACTCACAACAGCTGGCGGCAAAGGCAATGGATTGCGGCGCGTTTGACTTTATCGGCAAACCCTTTGACGTCGTCGATTTGCGCCAGAAAGTCTCACGGGCGTTGGCGCAGGTGGTTCAACGGGCAGGGGCATCTTCGGCTTAGAGCTCGATGAAGAAACGCGCATGTCGTAATGGTTCTTCCGGCGCGTTTCGGCATACTCCTCCGCAATAATATCAAAATCTTGTGACAAATTTCGGACACGCCGGGCAAGTTCTTTGTTCGTGCCGGACTTTATGGTTGATAAGCGTCCGTCAAAAATTCTCATCTTCGTGGTCGCGGTCGCTTTACTCGCCGGTTGCACACAACTCAAACAATGCGCCTACGAAGGCGTCAACCGGGATGATTGGCAACAACCGCAGAGAGTCATTGCGGCGCTCAACGTCCGTCCGGGTGATCAGGTCGCCGATTTGGGATCAGGCGGCGGCTATTTTACCTTCAGGTTGGCAGAAGCCGTCGGGCCCGCCGGTAAAGTTTATGCGGTGGATATCGACCGCGACATGGTCGATCTCGTCGCCAAACGAGCCAAGCAAGAGACGGCTGCAAATGTCGCCCCGATCCTCGCCAAGCCCGACGATCCGTTGCTGCCGAAGGCAGGGGTCGATCTGATCTTTACTTCGAATACCTACCACCACATCGACAATCGCATCGCTTACTTTTCGAATCTGCGCAAATATCTTCGACCCGGCGGCCGAATTGCCATCATCGACTTTGATCGCCGCTCGTGGCTAATGGGACTGTTTCGGCATTACACGCCAAGTGAGTTCATTAAGCCGGAAATGGAGCAGGCAGGCTACTCGCTGCAGGAGGAGTTAAGTTTTTTGGACCGCCAATCCTTTCTGATTTTTACGGCGAAATCGTAATTGAAAGGTAGTTTGACCGGGGAGAAGAGACTAGCCGGTTTGCCGATGGTTCTTCGTGGCCGGTTCATGGGGCCGTGCCGTCATCAACTCTTCTAGCAATTTCACCACATCCCACGGCTCGCGTAAATTGAACTGCGCCCCGGTGCGCGCGATACCGACCCGAACCGAATGGGCATGCGCGGGCAAGACCCTGAAGATATCTTCGTCATCGCTGTCGTCGCCAATCGCGAGAATGAAATCGAAATCCTGCTTCGACAGCCATAACTGGGCGGCCTTGGCCTTGCTGATGCCGGCGCTTCGAATTTCGACAGTCTTACTTCCCTGCACGATTTGCACGTCGATATTTCCTGTGAAACTCAACAGATCGTCGGCAATCTCCCGAGCCACAACCATCGCCTGTTCGGGATCGGCCGAGCGATAATGCCAGACCAAAGAAAAGTCTTTGTCTTCGATGAATGCGCCGGGCAGCCGGTCGACGTACAGCTCGAGCAGCGGCAGCAATTTTTCTTTCCAGCTAGTGGCGTGCGAGCTGGCCAATCTCCAATCGGAGTCTCGCTCCTTGATCCAGGCCCCATGCTCGGCGGCGAACGCGATGGGCAAGTGATCGAACCAGCTCTGCATACTCGGTCGATCCCGGCCGCTGATAATGACGACTTCATTGCGGACATCGGCTGCCAGACGCGAGAGTAAATCAATGATCGCATGCGACGGTTTTGCCCCTCGCGGGTGGTCCGCAAAGGCCACGAGCGTTCCGTCATAGTCGAGCAGAAAGAGCCGGCGCTGACTGCGTCGATAGCGCTCGGCCATCGCTCGGCGGTTGGCGGGACTTGGAAGCTTACCATAGACCCTATCACGCTCGGGCCCGACAAAGATCAGCTCGCTGAAAAAACCCTGCGCCCAGCGGGCCAGGTCGAATCGACGCAAGCGATTCTGCATAATTGTGACGCGCCGCTTTTGCTCTGCGAGCGGCATGCTCAAAGCCTCTTCCAGGGCTTTGGCGATCTCTTGCCGGTTGTTGGGATTGATGATCAGCGCTTCACCTAATTCGCGCGCCGCGCCGGCCATTTCGCTCAACACCAGAACGCCGCTCTGATTGGTTCGGCTAGCGATGTACTCCTTGGCAATGAGATTCATCCCGTCGCGCAACGGCGTTACCAGCGCCACGTCGCTGATCGTGTACAATGCGACCAGTGACTCAAAAGACAGAGAGCGGTATTGATAAAGAATCGGCGTCCAGCTGACGCTGCCGAACTGCCCGTTGATTCTGCCAACCAGCTCTTCGATTCCTTTTTTCATCCGCTCGTAGTCTTCGATGCCGATACGCGACGGAACGACAACCATGAGCAGTGTCACCTTGCTTCGCCAATCGGGATTGGTCTCAAGAAAGGTCTCGAACCCCTCTAGCCGGTTCAGGATGCCTTTCGAATAGTCCTGCCGGTCCACCGATAAAATCAGTTTGGTTTCTGCCAGCGTTCGCTTCAGGGTTTCTTTCTCTTCGCGCACGACCGTGCTGTCGGCCGCGGCGGCAAATTTGTCGAACGGCACGCCCATCGGGAAAGATGCAACTTTGACGGCTCGGTCGTGTACCAGCAGTTTGCCCATTTGGTTCTCATGGCCGAGAATCCGCAGAACACAACGGAGAAAATATTGTGCGTAGTCAAATGTATGAAAGCCTACCACGTCGGCACCGAGCAGACCCTCGAGGAGATCGCGACGCCATTCGGCTGGCATGAAGCGAAAGATTTCATAGTGCGGAAACGGGATATGCAAGAAAAACCCGATCGAAAGATCGGGTAGCCGGGCGCGGATGAGCGCGGGTAATAGCATCAGATGATAATCATGGATCCATAAGAGATCGCCCGGCTTAAGAATCTCCAGCGCGGCCTCGCCGAAAGCTTCATTTACCTTTTTATAGTGTGCCCAATACTCCGGCTCATAGCGCGCATATGAGGGAAAGTAATGAAACAGCGGCCAGATCGTTTTGTTGCAAAAACCGGAATAGAAAGCTTCGATTTCTTGCTCGGAGAGAAAGACCGGATAGGCGTGGAAGCGGGATTGCGCTTCCAATTTAACCCTGTCTTTGAGCTGGGGGCTGACGCGGCCTCCCGGCCAGCCGATCCACACATATTCAGCATTTCCAATGTTGGGAATCTCAATGGTTTCGAGCAGCGCATGCAGACCCGTAGCAACACCGCCGGCGCTATTTTGAAACTCAATATCGCCGTCCTTCTCGGCCACAGTGAAAGGCAATCGATTGGAAACAAGCACAATTCGTTGGGGTGTGTGAGCTGGCAAATGCGTGACCTGCCGACCAGAGTCTAAATCCGTAGCAGTTAAACCGGATCCATTTCGCGCGCCGGTGTCTGCGATATTACTATAATACGTCGTCATGCATCCACTAAGTCAAGCGAAAGAAATCGAAAATTTCGGAGCTGGCTCTAAACCGGTGCCAAACCCGCTTGGGGGATCGGCCGTACAAATAATTTGTATGATGTAACTCCGGCCCTTTTGGGACGCACGCGAGAGTGCCGGGTTATTGATCGAAACAATTGCGTCGAATGTTCGCCGGCGGCTCTCACCATCACGTCTGGCCACCCATAAAAGGTCGGCATAACAGCCCGCGGCCTTCTTCGACCGAAATTGGCCTTCTCGCCACGGACCGTGTGATCGCGGTGCGGGGTGGAAGTCGGCCCACCCGCTAATTCCAATTGGATATCGGTTCACGCAGCATTCGATTGACAATCGAATGAAATCGACAAGATCAATGCTCGTCAACCGCTGATAAACGTCAAGCCGCAAAAATTTCGCAATAGGTTAGACACACATGTCGTTGCGGCGTTGCTTACGGTCGTGCTCCGCACAATTTGAGATCACGGGACCTAAACTTTCCCGATCTATTCAGCAGCGGGATTGATTTCGGTCACTTTGGGTTGGCCATCTTTTTCGCTGAACGAAATGGTCACCCTCGCCCCGACTTTAACATGCTCGATGCCTTTGGTAGCCTTCGTCGTTTCGAAGGTTTCCTCGCCTCTCTCAGTCTTAAGGACAATTCGATTCTCCGCCTTATCGACCTTCAAGATCGTTCCCTTCAGTTCAGCGGCACTCAGGGCCGTCGGAAGGATTAGCGCCAAAAGCATCAAGAGAACCTTATTCATTGCGATTTACTCCCATTGGGCTCGACGCTCATCGCTTAATTAGCCTTTTTGCGATGAATCGTCTTTTTTCTCGTCGGGCTTTTGTCCCTGGGCCGTCCCCGGCATGCCCGTGTCAGATCCGCTGCCCTGGGAGACGCCTGGTTGGTCCCCCGGCGATTTCTCGGACATCGGAGCCGGAGGTGTCGCACTGGACGTTTGAGGCGCCTCGTCTCCTGCCTTCTTTTCGCCGCAGCCGCCAATGAATAACGCGAGCCCCAAAGTCGTGGCAGCAACCCATATTATTAGTTTTTGCTCTTTCATGCCGAATCCTCCTCGAATAATAAAATTTGAACCGCTATTAACCGCTATTTTTTAATTCGATGGCGCGACTCGTCGAATAGCCGTCAAAACACGGTTTGCAGAAAGAGCGATAACAACGCTATCTAACAATCTTTTCGTGATTTGCCCTTTCAAAACTCTCAACAGGATAAGGATCAAGATAATGCTATCGCCTACCTTTGCCATAATTCTCCCAATGGATGCGTCTATTTTCATGAAGAGTTCCCCTGAAAATTGTCACCGCGCAGCGTCAGTATTCGCCTCGTTCCCGCCTTAATCTCTCCACCTCCCGGCGTTGTCTATCAATTTCCGCCTGGTTGCGGCGGATCTCGTCGTCTTGTTGGTAATTTCGGTTATCTTGGCCTTGCAGTTGATCCCCGACCAATGCGCCAGCACCTAGGCCGAGGCCACCACCGATGGCTGCACCGGCGCCGGGATGGCCGACAGCACTACCGACTATACCGCCCACGGCGGCGCCGCCGAGTGCGCCGATTCCCGCACCCTTCTCACGCGTTGTCAGCGGACCACCAGCACAGCCGGTGATAAACAATGCCCCTACTAATGACACTGCAGTCAGTGTGTTTCTGATTTGTATCCGTTTCATTTTCCACTCCTTTCGGCCTGCCCGCGCCAAAGACGCCTTTTAAAGGCGTCTGTTTTGCCGTCGGGCTTGGCTGCTATGATTTCTTTCGCTCGTCGTTGATCAGCGTCAGCGCCTTTTGACGCAATTGCGGATTGCCATTGACCGCCGCGAATAGCCTGTTATAGCCCTGCGGTGTGAGCCCCTGTTTCTCCAGTGCTTGCTTTACCTTATCGTCTCCCTCGCGCTGGATGTTCAGCTTCTCTTTTTCATCTCTCGTGTTGTTCATTTTGGGTTCGTAGTTCTGTCGTATCTTATGGTATTCAACGTACGCCTTCGCAAAAGCTCTGAGCTCTTTGTCGCTGACATTGCTTGACTCCGCCGTTGAACCCTGCTTCGGCGCCGCATCAGCGCCCCATGCCACCAAGGCGGACAACGAATTGACCGACAGGCATACGGCTCCCACGACCAAAGCGCTACGAATAAAGTCGGTCATCGCAAAACTCCTTTCGTTTTTTCGGCATTCAGCCTCGGACGGGTTTTATCTCGACGGACTTGGATTGCAATTTATTGAGCAGCTCGGCGAATGAGGCATTCGCCAAGATACGGTTAAACTGCGAACGAAAATTGTTGACGAGGCTGATGTTTTCGATGACGACGTCGTACACTTTCCAATCATTGCCTGCGGATCGAAGTTTGTAGTTAACCGAGATTTGTTCGCCCTTTTTCGTCAGGATCTTAGTATCGACGTCGGCTTGATCTTGACTGACGTTTTCGCGGCCGTAAACAATCTTTTCTCCGTCATAAGATTCGATCTGGTCGGCGTAGGATTTCTCCAGAAGCTCAGTGAAAAGTTCGACAAACTGGCGTTGCTCATCGTTATTGACTTTTTGCCAATTGGATCCCAACGAGCGCTTGGCCATTTCGGCAAAGTCAAATCTGCTTGCGACAATTTGGCGTATTTGGTCGCGGCGTTCTTTCTGCTTATCGGCAGATTTAAGTCGCGAATCCTGAAGCACGGACAGCACGCGGTCCGCCGTCTGACGCACTTGCTCGGTCGGCACCCCGGCTCGGACTGCAGCCGGACTTAACGTAAGCAAACACGTAGCTAGTAAAGCCGCAATAATATTTTTTTGGTCTATCATTGTTCCGCTCCCTATAGAGGATTAAATCGAATGGCCATACAATCTGATCGGCGGTCTATGGTCACTGCAAAACCGCCAATGCAATCGATTAATCTCACCCACTCAATGTGGCTGGTTTGACCGACGATTGGAGCCGTTGATAAAGTTGGCGAGAATATAAGCCACGACCTCATAGGTCATCTTCTCGTCGCGGACATGCCGGCCCGTTTCTTCGGTTAAAGCGACGACGAGATCGCCTAATGTCGTCTCTATTTTTGATTCCCGCGTCATATTCCACCTCCGGTTGGCCACTGGTGATCCGATTCGAGTGGCCGATTTCAAGTTTGTCGACGGACGAGCCCGCATTTGCCTATCCCTCCAATGGTCTAACGACTCGTGATCCTAAACTTGCTTACATGCAGATTATGCTGCAAAAAAAACGACTGAGGCACTTCGCCGCAATCGCGATAGGGGATCTCGCCCCCGCTGTTAGTTGTTCCGCAAGCCTTGTACCAAAGCGCCCAAGGAAGCGTAACTTACCAAAATACAAGAAAAGTTAGGTCGATTGACGGGACAAAACGGCAGATCGGAAGCTCATCATGTAGGAGATTTCCTCCGCAGATTACGGACGCGAAGGACATTTACTGTGTGCCACAATGGATGTTAATGAACTTGAAAATTGCTGAAATTTATCGGGCTTGAGAAAGCGTCTACAATCAAACAATACGGGGCACCCTTTTAATCGATTGGCTGTCCATCGATTCCGCGAGCGATTCCGCGAAGACAGTCATATTTTGATGTTCAGCCGGCCGTTCGCTGGAGACTTTCAGTTTTCGCGAAAATAAATCCTCCAAGGCGATCACATTTTTTAATCTCAGCGGTCCAGCAATCGCGAGACCCATTCGGTCGACCGCGTCCATCACAAAATCTCCCTATCGCGCGCCGACAATCTCGCGCTTTCAGGAAAACGTTCGCGCAAGTCGCCTTAAAACCCGCATAAACGCTTGCTCCACTGGCGGAAAATAGGTAATTTACCTTCCGATTGGAGCTTTCTTGACGACCACGTACATTCTCAAAAATCCCTCATCGCCCATTCGCAACCGCTCCGGGCTCGACTTCCGTAAGGAACTAAACGACGCGCAGTATAAGGCAGCAACGGCAATCGAAGGAGCACTGCTGATCATTGCGGGGGCGGGTACCGGCAAAACCCGCACGCTGGTTTATCGCGTCGCACATCTCATCGATCAAGGCATCGATCCGCGGTCGATCCTGTTACTCACTTTCACGCGCCGCGCTGCCGAGGAGATGCTCCGGCGCGCCACCCTACTGATCGACGGGCGTTGCAATCAGGTTGCCGGCGGTACTTTCCATTCATTTGCCAACCTCGCCTTGCGTATCAACGGCCGGCACATCGACCTGGCGCCCTCGTTCACCATCATGGACCGGACCGATAGTGAAGATGTGATCCAGCTGATCCGCACCGACATGGGTCTCAACGCCAAAGACCGGCGTTTTCCACGCAAACAAACGGTGGCGGCCATTTTCAGCATGTCGCTCAACAAGCAGATCCGCTTGGCCGATTTGCTCGAACTAGAATATCCGCATCTGATCGATGTCAACTACGAGCTCGCCGAGCTTTACCATCGCTACGTCGACTATAAACAAACGAAATCGCTGCTCGACTACGACGATCTATTGATCAGGCTTCGCGACTTGCTGGCCGATCATGAAGAAGTGCGCAACCGCCTTTCCGGTATCTACCGTTTCATCATGGTGGATGAATACCAGGACACTAACCACCTGCAGGCCGAGATCGTCCGCCTGCTCGCCGCGACGCATGACAACGTTGCGGTAGTCGGCGATGACGCCCAGAGCATTTACTCGTTTCGCGGCGCCAATTTTCGCAACATCATGGATTTCCCGAAACAATTTCCCAAAGCGCGGATCATCAAGCTGGAAGAAAACTATCGGAGCACTCAGCCGATCTTAAATTTGACCAACGAGATTATTCAGCGTGCCAAAGAAGGTTACGAGAAGCGGCTGTTCACTACGAAAGGCGTGGGCGGAAGACCTAAGCTTGTGCAGGCGGGCAGCGAGCAGATGCAGTCACAATTTGTCTGTCAGAAAATTCTCGAGCTGCGCGAGGAAGGCGTGCCGCTTTGGGATATGGCTGTGTTGTTTCGCTCGAGCTTTCACTCTTTCGATCTGGAAATCGAGCTGGCGCGTCACAATATACCGTTCGTCAAACGCGGCGGGTTCCAATTCATGGAAACCGCCCACATCAAAGACTTGCTCGCACACATGCGTATTATCGCCAATCCCAAAGACGCGATTTCGTGGAACCGCGTCTTGCTGTTGCTCGAAGGCGTCGGGCCCGGGGCAAGCCAGAAGATTATCAAATGGTTACTGGACGGCGCTAAGCCAACCGAACGGCTCCGCTCTTATCACGCCAGAGGTAAAGTTGCGCACGGTCTGAGAACGCTCGCGCAGGTGCTCGAAGAAGCCGCGCAAGCGGAGCTCCCGTCGGAACAAGCGCAGTACCTGATGCAATATTACGTGCCGATCCTCAAGCAACACTATCCGGATGATCATCCGAAACGCCTTAGAGATATGGAGCACTTCCAAGGCATGACCGATCGCTATCGCAGTCTTGAGCGCTTGCTCAGCGACATGGCCCTTGAACCGCCTAATGACAGCATCGGTGGCGTGTTGGCGGTCAATCCCGACGAAGGACCGCTCGTGCTGTCGACTATTCACTCAGCCAAGGGGCTGGAGTTTCACTCGGTGTTTATCATCTGGGCATTGGAAGGAAGATTTCCGTCGTTCTACAACATCAATTCCATCGAAGAGTTGCAAGAGGAACGTCGCTTGCTCTATGTCGCAGCGACGCGCGCGAAACAAAATCTTTTTATCAGTTATCCGACCAGAGTTTTTGACAGGACTCTGCGCATGGTGTTATCCCGTCCATCGCAGTTTATCGACGGTATCTCGTCACGACTGCTGGAGCCAGTCGCCCTCGTGCCGGAGGGATCTTATTGGGAGTGGGAGAGTTAAACATGGTGCAGCTTCTGCTCAACATCGTCGTCTTCATCAGCGGCGCAGTTTTAATGGCGCTCGAAATCGTCGGCAGCCGAGTGTTGGCGCCGCACTTCGGCAGCTCGATCTTCGTCTGGGGGAGCTTGATCTCGGTGGTGCTGGCCGCGTTGAGCATCGGCTATTACTGGGGCGGTTGGCTGTCGGCGCGCGAGCCGTCCTATGGTAAGCTACTCGTGCTTTTGTTGATCCCGGGAATCCTGATTTTTTTCCTGCCATTTATCTATCCGTCGGTCAATGAATCGATTGCCAGCGTCGACTTCGGCAACCGGCTAAACCCGCTCGTCGCGTGCAGCGCGCTGTTTCTCTTGCCCGGAATATTTTTGGGCACGATCTCGCCGTACGTCATTCGCTTGGCGGCAACTCATTTAGATACCGTCGGCAGTACCGCCGGGACCCTCTACGCGGTGTCGACCTGCGGCAGCATTTTTGGTACCCTGCTCACCGCGTTTTACCTGATACCGGCGCTGGGTGTGAGTAATATCATCCACACCCTCGGCATCACGCTGGTGTGCTTGTCCCTAGTTGTAGTACCGTTAATCCGACTGCGGCGCGTCTCCGTGGCGCGGGCCGTCACGGCTGTTTCGTTTATTTTAGGATTGGTCAGCATGGTTTGGACTCCCTTCGCCTGGGCCAAGACGCTGTTGCAGAAAGACACTTTTTATCATCGCATCCGGATCGAAGAGGATGACGAGGCGCGCTACATGTACTTCGACCGCACCCTGCAGAGCGCGATGAATCTCAAAGACCCGACGGCGCTGCGACTGATTTATTCACGCTATACTTCTCTCGGATTTACCTTTCGGCCCGACGCTAAAAAGATGCTTGTGATCGGTCTCGGCGGCGGCTCGATTCCCAAAAAGGTGCAAAAGGAATTTCCCAACATTGAAATCGACGCCGTGGACATCGACCCGGAAGTCGTGAAGCTCGCCAAAGACTACTTCCAGGTCAAAGAAGGCAAGCAGATGCGGCTGCACGCTCAAGATGGCAGGCTGTTTCTGACGCGCACACAGAATCAATACGACATTATCTTGATCGACGCCTACTTCACCGACGCCATGCCGTTTCATCTGACGACCAAACAATTCTTCGAATTGGCGCAGAAAAGATTGACTCCGAATGGCATCATCGTCGCCAATCTCATCAGCGCCGTCACCGGCCCGTCCGGCAAGATCGCGCGCGCTTTTGTCCGAACCCAGCGCCAGGTGTTTCCGCAGACTTACGTTTTCGCCGCGCGCCGCGCCGATAACGTCAGCCTCGATACGATTCAAAATGTCATTGTGATCGCGACACGCGACAAGCAACGCATCGACATCAAAGACATCGTCAAACGCGCCGGCGGCCTCGACAAGGGGTTGTTTCCGGACCCGATCCAAGACATCGCCGTCGCCTACTTCGACAAACCTGTCCCAGAAGACGTTCCGATACTGACCGATGATTACGCCCCGACGGATAATTTGCTCAATCCTTAGCGCGATTCTGATTGCCTCTTGTTCGATGCTCGGCCCGGATACGTCCCAACGAGTCGTGCGTATCAAGACGCTGGCCGACGTTTCCTTCCGCGCGAGAAATCCGCGCTGGGCCGACGAAGCCCGCGGCCTGATCGAAGCGGCGTCGGACTACTACGAGCGCGAGTTCGATATTCGTCTGGTGACTCAAGGCGTTTCCGCTTGGCCTGAGAAGGAACGCATCCCGTCAACTCCCAATTTGTTGGCACTCTTGCAGAAAGAATTTTCCGGTCAATCGAAAAGCCAGGACTACGATCTCATCGTCGCTTTCACCGCTGAAGGAGTGAGCCGTATTCTGATGGCAGGCCGACCGCGCGTCGACAGAATCGGCGATTGTAAGCAAGGATTGGCGAATTATGTCGTCGTACCCGTCACTAAAGTGTTTCATTACCACGGTCCCAACGTCGAGCCTGAATTCGACGTGATCGCTTTGATTCATGAGCTCGGCCATGTCTTCGGCGCCGAACACGTCAACGACAGAGAATCGCTGATGCACGAAGACTTCGGCTACCGAACCGAATTCGACGGCAAAAATCGCTCGGTGATCCTGAGAAATCGCTCCTGCCCGTTTGCGAAATGACAAGACAGGCGTTAGGCAATAGGCGCGACGCAATGGTAGGGGCAAGGCGCGCCTTGCCCCTACAACGCCCATCGCGTGAATTTATGTTGACCAATCTCCGGGTGATCATGGTCCGGCCGCGCGGCTCCGGTAACATCGGCTCGATAGCGCGCGCGATGAAAAATCTTGGCGCCGGTGAGCTCGCGATTGTCGGCAAGGCGCGCACGCAAAGCTTTTGGGCCAAAGCGATGGCCGTGCACGGGAGAGACATTCTTGCGGACGCCAAATGCTGCGTATCGATTCGTGAAGCAATCGGCGACTGCACTTTGGTCGTCGGCACAACCTGCAGGCCCGGGCTGTATCGTAGCCACAGCCAAACGCCGCGCGAAGTAGCGCGCACGATCGTTGCCGCCGCACAGAAAGGCAAAGTGGCATTAATCTTCGGGCCGGAAGATCACGGCCTAAGCAACAAAGATCTCGAACATTGCCAGCTGCTGATGACGATTCCCACACATCCTGACTACCCGTCGCTTAACGTCGCCCAAGCAGCGGTTATTTGTCTCTACGAGATTTACCTCGCGTCACTGGTTCCGCTTGAAGGCGGCACAATTCAACGGGCGGAAGCCGAGCATGTCGAGAGGCTATTCGACGTCATGAAAACTTCACTACTAAAAATAGGCTTCTTAGACTCGGAAAACCCCGAGCATATGCTGCTCGCTTTCCGGCGCATCTTCGGCCGGGCCGGCTTGGAAGACAAAGACGTCAGAATTCTCACCGGCATGTTCCGCCAGATCGAATGGTATGCGAAAGAAGGATGGAAAGTCGTAGAAGAAAAAGAAAAACGCGGCATCAAGATTCGTTAGTGTCCCGTCTCAATAGTTTAACAAAGGGTCTGGGTGGCCCGTCATTCCGGCGAAAGCCGGAAGGGAATCCAGGTTAGTCTGCTATTCGTTAATTTCGTTCTTCGTGGGTTCGTCAGTTGATATGGCTTGACCCAAACAAGACAGGAGCTTTTCCATGAACGTCAATCACTTCGATCCCAAGAAAACAGCGCTGCTCTTTTTCGATATCCTCAACGGCTACGTTCCCGCGCCGGAACCCGGCAAGCCAAGAGTGAAGCCGTGGATTCAAAATGCCATCCGATTAAGCAAAGCAGGGCGAGCCGCCGGGCTACCGATTTTCTTCGCCAAGGGTAACCATCGCCCGGACAACGCCACGACAGCACTAATCCTCACCGATACCAACAATTCGCTCACGCCGTGGCCCAACGGCGAAGTGACGAAGACCAAAATGCACGTGATCGCCGGCGACAAAAGCTCGGATGTGCTCGCCGATCTCGAGCCGCAACCGGACGATTACTACATCGTGAAATATCGCTGGAGCGCTTTTTTCCAAACTTATTTAGACCTAGCGCTACGCACGCGCGGCATCGACACAGTCATTGTTTCCGGCGGCTCCACCGACGTCGGCGTGACTTCGACTTTGTATTCGGGCAGGGACTTGGACTATAACATGATCGTCGTCAGTGACGCCTGTGGCACGTCGCACGATCAACGTGCGCACGACATGCTAATGGAATTGATTTTGCCGCGCATGTCGCGCGTGCGTACGACGAGCCAGGTTATTGTGATGATAGAAAAGGCGCGAGGATGATAGTCGCTCACCTGCATTGATAGGTTGTCATCCCGAACAGCGTGAGAGATCTTTCCCCGATAAGATTTCTCGCCTGCGGCTCGAAATGACAATCAAGACAGTCGGAACTTTTCAAGGTCGGTAATTAGAGGAGGCAATTATGGCAGGTAATGGAATCCCACCAGTCGGTGTCAGCAAAAACATCAAAATGATCGGCAGAACGGACTTGCCTGGAGGAGGCTCCATAGTCGTGGAGAACGGCTACGCCTATGTGGGCCACATCGAACCACCCGAAGGCACCTCGATCATCGATGTGCGAGATCCCAAGCATCCCAAGCTCGTGGCTCAGCTTGAAGTGCCGGAGGGGATTCACTCTCACAAAGTCCGCGTGACCGGCGATGTGATGCTGATTAATTACGAGCGCTATAAATCGAAGAAAGAACCGCAAGCGGGCCTAAAAGTATTCGACATCTCGGATCGCGCAAAGCCGCGCGAGATCGCCTTCTTCAAGGCGGCGGAAAAAGGCGTTCATCGATTCACCTTCGACGGCCGTTATGCCTACCTTTCCCCTCATATGGAAGGTTACGTCGGTAACATTGCGTTGATTCTGGACCTAAAGAATCCGGAGAAACCGGAGGAAGTCGGCCGCTGGTGGATGCCGGGCCAATGGAAGGCCGGCGGCGAGACGCCGACCTGGCACGGCTGGGACCATCGCTGTCACCATCCGATTCGCCGCGGTGACCGGTTGTATATCAGCTATTGGCACGGCGGCTTCGCCATCGTCGACATTTCGAATATGAGCAAACCGAAAACTGTCAGCATACTCGACTGGAGTCCGCCCTACCCATGCCCGACGCATACCACGCTCCCGTTCGCGAATAAGATCATGGATCGGGATTTCATGATCGTCACGGACGAGGAAGTCGGTGAGAAGCTGATGCCGACGCCCAATGCTTTTCTCTGGGTGGTCGACATCACCGAAGAGACCCGCCCCATCCCGATCGCGAACTACATGATCCCCTACGACGGTGAATCAAAACCAGGGAGCCGCTTCGGCGCGCACCAGCCGGCGGAACAAGTTTACGACAACATTCACTATGTCACCTGGTTTGCCGGCGGCCTGCGCGCCCTCGACGTCTCCAACCCATTTTCCCCCAAGGAGGTCGGCTACTACGTTCCACAGCCGGGCAAAGATCAAAAGGCCGTCCAGAGCAACGACGTCTTTCGCGCCGAGGACGGCAAACTCTATCTCATAGACCGCTTGGATGGATTGGAAATTCTTGAAAGCCAGGTGTGAACGAGAACGCAAAGCGTTCAAATAGTTCAAAACGTTTAAGCCGTTCAAGTCGTCTGAACCGGAAAGTCGTAGGGTGCGTGTGACAACACTTTCGAAGAATGGGATTCGACGGCACATCCGAAGTTGTTCGGAAAATAGCCGATGAAGATTGGAAATGGCGGCACGTTCGACGAGGAAGTAACAAACTTCCTTAACGTCGATCTCGATATTTTGTCTAGATCGCGTCTTGAACCGCTGGTTGCGGCGTTCGGTAAAAACGTGTCGGTGCATTATGTTGGCGCCGAGGGTTCACGTTACGGCGCTCACCTTTCTCTCTACTTTCCTGGGAAATGCCGACAAAGCTATAAAATCGCTCTCAGTGCTCGTGAACAAGCTTCCAGCGCCAGCAAGGCGCCTCTGGAACAGTGCCACTTACGAAGGATTTTAACATCGGAATTCAGGGAGGGATCAAGCCTCACTCTTGCGAGTTCCGGTTAAGCTTAGCCACGCTAAGCGCAGTTGTAAAATTGGGGGCGCGTGTTGTTATTACCGTATACGCGGCGGAGCCGAGGTCGGTGCAATCTCAGCAGCAGGAACGCGATACTCGCGCTAGGCCTGGCAAACGATGCGCTTCAGCAATGAAGAAGTCTTAAAAAAGTAGGATGGGTTGAGCGCAGCGATACCCATCAGCTTTTCAAACTCGGCGCCAGAAAGCGGTGGGTTCGTCGCGACGCTCCTTGACCCATCTACGATGGAATCCTACGTTTTGAACGATTTGAACTGCTTGAACGGCTTAGCCCTTAATCCGCAATGAAACTCTACAACGTCGCCTACTCCGGCAACTCCTACAAAGTTCGCCTGCTGCTCTCCCATCTCGGCATTTCCTGCGAGATTATCGAAATCGATATTTTGAAGGGCGAAAGCCGGACGGCGGAATTCCTCAAGATCAATCCCAACGGCCGAACGCCGGTGCTCGACGACAACGGTTTTGTTCTGGCAGAATCCAACGCCATCATCGCCTACCTCGCCCGCGGCACGAGATTTCTACCCGAAGACAAAAAATCCTGGGCACTGGTTTTTCAGTGGAGTTTCTTCGAACAATACAGCCACGAACCGTACATCGCGACGTCCCGTTTTTGGATTCAGCACAAGCCCGAATCACCAGAAAAGAAAGCGCTCCTCGCTTCCAAACGCGACGGCGGCTGGGCCGCGCTCAAGATAATGGAAGAGCACCTAGCTAAAAATAACTTCTTCGTCGACAATTACTCGATTGCCGACATCGCCCTCTTCTCCTACACACACGTATCCCCCGAAGGCGGATTCCCGCTCGATGATTTTCCGAAGATCAGAGCTTGGATTGAAAGGGTGAAGGCGCAGCCGGGGTTTGTGCCGATGATGTGACGATTTCCAACGAGTTGAAAAGGGGTTAAAACGTACGCTCGTCTCAACCCAAATGTTATTTGATGTGGAGGAGCTTTGCGAAGAGTCGATCGATTTCGGCAAGCGTTGAGAAATGGGCGTGAGCCCGAGCTGCAGAGATTCCTGGAATCTTATCCCCGACCTCTTCATGTGGTGTTCAATGAAGGCTGGAACGACTACTTCGCTATCCCACAGTTTCAGTTCGGACCAGACTACTGTGCGGATTTTGTGATTCTAAGCCTGCACAGTGGAGCATGGACTGCTTGCTTCATAGAACTCAAGCCACCGAGCGCACGCCTCTACTTACGAGATGGCACTGAATCTCGGGCTCTACGCACTGCTCTACGCCAGATAAAAGATTGGTCACGTTGGATTGAACATGATCGATCGAGGTTGATTGACACCTTTCGGCGCGGGTAAGGCTCGCGAGGGAGAAAGGGGAAGCGATCCCAGAGAATCCCCCTGGCCCCGGTCTCGGCGGGTTGTTTGATCCAGGCACCGTCATTCTTACCGGCTACGCCATCGTCATCGGTCGTCGGGCGACGCTAAGCGGCGTAGACAACGAGAGACGTGCAAACGAACTGCAATGGAGTAAGCAGAGTTGAGATAGTAACGTATGATCGTTTTCTCTCAGCCCTTGAGCGGGATTTGAAGGCCGCTCGTGAACTCCGACAGAGAAAACTTAAGTATGCCGCCGAGCGAGCACGTAAATCAGTCGCGGTCATTCCTGTGTCGCCGCCAATGACAAGCACTGAAGTGCCATAAGTGGCGCTGGCGTATGGTCTGGCCAGCGCTAAATTTGACGGCAGCGTACTTGTCTCTATCTCATCAACAAGGCTGTTATGCGATCATGCTCGTCTCTGAGCCAACGGAGAACCGCCTTTTGCATGAACTTATAGGCCCTAGGAAAGTCATGTGAGAGATCCGCTGAAGCGGTGATTGTAAAGTCTCCGACTGAAGTCTGCTCGGTAGTCGGAGACAAATCGTAAGAGTATACCCTCGATGCGTTGATTTTATAGATTATTACTCGATGGTTTTTTCTGATTATTGCCTCGATGAATTCTCTACCAACTTCACCTCGAAGGTAAAAATGCTCAGCATCTTCGAAATCGTCAATGACGTTTCCGAGCTCAACTAGACCATTTTTCTTTTGCACGGAAATTGTCTTAACGCTGCCTTCAGGAAGCTCGGCCTGAATCGGTTTAAAGTCAATTTCAGGTTTGACTGCAGCGGGAGCAGAGTCGTTTTTGGCTTTGTTATATTCGTCGACTATCCACGAAACGATAGCTTCTTCTAGATTGCGATAGCCCATCGGAACAGCACTTTCTTGCGTCACCGTATTATACTGTGCGTGAGAATTATTGATGGCGTAACTGACCGGGCCTCCATCGAGAGGAATCACCGCAGATATTTTCTTGTCCCGTGCGACAGCCGTCGCATAGCAATACTTTTTCTTCTTACTGACAGACGTTGTTCGAACCTCGTCCGACTGCAAGGCCCTATTTTTGATCGTCTTTATAGACTTGTTGTCCGAATAGGCCGCGTTGTGTTTCCCAAACCACTCAATATCTAGAGCGTACCGCTCGAGGAACGGCGGAATTCCAGTTCTGGAGAAAGCTTGAGTAAGATGCTTGCAGAGTCGGTGAGGATCATCCAACGGTGCATTCACGAATTTCTTGACAAAGTACGGGCACGTACAGGAAAGCGATTGAAGGTCAACTGAGTAAAAATCGCCTGGCATCGAGTCGCTCTCAATCAGAATCGTTTTGCCTTTGTCATCCATCTCGCAGTTAGAACCGTGCTACTCGTTGAGCAATGAGAAGAACTACCACGGAACCGCCCAGTGCAGTCGCGCACACATACCATGTCAAAAACGCGATTTGCAATATTTCTTACGGCTACAGTTTACGATTGGGGGCCTCGGTTCAGAGTGTTTCATCTGTTATTTTTTTTACTCTAATCTCCTCCAACTCCTCCAAGCTCCGCGGCCAATCGTCTTTTAGCAATCTCGACAAACTTCGATCCGCCAAAAGCTTCCCACCCGTCTGACACTTCGCGCAGTAGTTCGTTTCGTTTTCGGCGTGGACAATGCGCTGCACCGGCGAACCGCAGACGGGACAAGGCTTGCGATATTTTCCGTGCACGGCCATGTCGGGACGAAACGCTGTGACTTTCTCGGGAAAGCCGGTTCCTCGCTCTTTTCGTAACCGTTCCACCCACTCGGCGAGCGACTCGCGGATCGCGTGATAGAGACGTTCAATCTCGGCCCGCGTCATTTGCTGCGTCAAGCGAATCGGCGAGAGGCGCGCGCGATGGAGAATCTCGTCGGAGTAGGCGTTGCCGATGCCGCTGAAAAGATGGGGATCGGTGAGGGAGCGCTTCAGCGTGTGATTTTCGCGCGTCAACCGTTCGCGGAATTGCGCGAGACTCGCTTCAAAAACCTCCAGACCACCAGGATCATGTTCTTGGAGAGCGGCTTCGCCGCGGACCAAGTTAATTGATGCGCGCTTCTTGGTTCCGGCTTCCGTCAAAAGCAAGGTTCCGTTGGGAAAATCGAAAGCGGCTTGTCCGTACTTGCGGGCGATCTTCGCTCCCTTCGGCTTCCAATGAAACCGGCCGGCGATCATGAGATGAACAACGAGAAAGAATTCGCTTTCCAGCTCGAAAACGATGCGTTTGCCGAGCCGGCGAAGTGCCATGACTTTCTTTCCTTCCGCAGCGCTGATCGGCGGATCAAAGGATCGCAAGACAAACGGACTGCCGATGCGAATTTTCTGAATCGGCTGATTAAGAATTCTTTCCGAGAGTGCTTCGATATAAACGGTGACGTCGGGAAGTTCAGGCATGCTTATGGGGGACGATCGAAGATCGATAATGGAGGATAGAGGATCGCGACCTTCAATCCTCGATCATCGATCCTCGAATCTTTTGTGACCCTTGCGTTCTTTGTAGCTAAGCTAATAGATTCCCTAAGCCGTTGCCTGTGCGAGCCCACCGTTTTCTCGTAGTGTGAGAAATTCTTTTGCCTGCATCGGAAACAACACGCCCAAAAGAAGATCTTCGTCGCTTTTCGCCAGCGGACCGAGATCCTTGATTGCTTTGTCCCAATCCGCCGGGTCGGCTAGCTCGCCGGAGCGAATGGAATAATCGGGTTCTTTGTCTTTCATAATCTTCTTGATCAAGTCTTTGTTCACTTGACCAGGCGGACGGCCGTACTTGCCTTTCACGTAATCGCTCGTTTCCCTCGTGACGATCTTGTACCTCTCACCGGCCAGAACATTCAGTACCGCTTGGACACCGACAATCTGGCTCGTCGGCGTGAGCAGCGGCGGATGGCCCAGGTCCTTCTCCACGCTGGGAGTCTCTTTCAGTGCTGCTTCCATGAGATCCATCCGTTTGGCTTCTTTCAATTGCGCCACCATATTTGAGATCATGCCACCGGGAACTTTGTGAATGAAAACATCAGCGCTCACGCCCGTGTATCCCGTTTCGTACTTTTCGTATTTTTCTTTGATCTGCCGAGTGATCTGAGCGGGCTCTTCGAGAACCTTCACGTCAATTCCGGTATCGAACGGCGTACCTTTTAACGACGCCACCATGGTTTCCGTGGCGGGATGCGCCGATCCGAACGAGAGCGGCGACAACACCGTGTCGATCATATCGACGCCGGCCAAGATCGCCATCAGATGACACATGCTGGAGGTCCCGCCCATGTCGTGGCAGTGGAGCAGCACTGGAAGCTTCCCTTTCGCCCGGTCTTTGATACCCTTGATGATCCTGTAGCTATCGAACGGTGTCATGATTCCCGTCGCGTCTTTGAGCGACAACCAGTCCGCGCCGATCTCGATCAACTGCTCGGCATATTCCATCCACTTCTCGAGCGTGTGAACCGGGCTCACGGTGTAGTTGACCTCTACGTGCGCTTCACCACCAAGTTCTTTGACCGCCCTCGTTGCCACTTCAATGTTTCTGAAATCGTTGGTCGCTTCGAATATGCGAAAAACGTTCATGCCATTAGCGATGGCTCGGTCCACGAATTTGCAAACGATCGTATCCGTGTACGGCCGATAAGCCAGAATATGCTGCCCCCGCAAAAGCATCTGCAATTTAGTCTTTGGCATTACGGCTTTAATCCGCCGCAGTCTGTCCCAAGGATTTTCCTTTAAGTATCGCATGCACACGTCGAACGTCGCTCCGCCCCAGACTTCTACGGCGTAAAAGCCACAATTGTCGATGGAAGCGCACAGCGGCAGCAAGTCATCAGTGGTGACCCGCGTTGCGAGCTTACACTGTTGACCATCGCGCGGCGTGAGGTCGGTGATCTTGATTCTCCGACTACCGATGGGCTCGGTGAGGAGCTTGTTCATGTCCGCGGCCAATTGATCCAAAATTGCTTCACTCATGGGAATGGCTCCTATTTATCTTTATCGCGACTCTAACAACCAATGCGTTGCTTAGACTTTTATAGGCTATTTTCCCCGCCACAGTAAAGCCACGAAAACATGGCCCGCTCGCGCATAAATTCTTCCGTCCTTCGGGTTTTACTTTTCTTTCTGCTCCCGGCCTAAACGTTTGGAACGGCTTGAACGCCTGGAACAAATTTCGTTGTCTTGCTTTTCTCAGTTGATTCTCTTAAAAACCGGCTCATGAAGATCGTCAGACTTTACACTGGAACGGATAACGAATCCCATTTCCAAGAAATCGATGTTGAATTTGACTTTCGTGGACACATGGAAGTTTCCAAGCTCGAACCGGCGCATGGGATTCTCTTTCGTCGCGCGCCGGCAACCCATTTGAGTGATTTTCATACCGCGCCGCGGCGGCAGTACGTCATTACACTCGCTGGTCAGGTCGAGATCGAAACTGGCGACGGCACGATTCGTCGTTTTGGACCAGGCGACGTGATGCTTGCCGAGGACACCACGGGGCGGGGCCATATCACTCGGGTAGTCGGCGGCCAGCCGCGCCATTACGCATTCATTCCGCTGAAATAGGGACATCCCATCGACAAAAAACTTCCGGTCTCTGTTCAACGGGATCGTCTGTCCATTTGCATCGTGCCCTGCTCGAATCTCATGCCGTCGATGATGGTCGCGACGCTGGGAATCGCGCTACCCGAAATCCGTCAGACGTTTTCACTCTCTGAAGTTGCCGCGGCTAGTCTTTTCTCCGTGATGATGATGATCGCGGCGGTCACAAGCAGTATTGCTGGTCGCTTGGCAGATAGGATTGGTCGAAAAAGTGTGTTGATTGCCGGTTTAAGTCTGCTCGCACTGGGCTTCGGTCTCGCCGGAGTGAGCCGTCACCTAATTCTCTTTTTTTTATTGCTTGCTGTTACCGGAATCGGCTACGGCTTCACGCCCCCGTCGCTCTACGCGATCATGTCAGATCTACTGCCTCATCGGCGCGGCTTTGGTGCAAGCATGGTTTCAGTGACCTATGGAATCGGCGGCGCCATCGGCGCTGTATTGGCGAGCCGCATTGCTGCCACCTTCGGTTGGCGCGCCGCGTTTGTCACCGTCGGCGGCATTGCGGCGATCGATATGGTGCTTCAGCTCTATTGGATTCGTGACTCTCATCGACCGCGAAGCGCAACTCATTCCGGTACATTCATAGAGGCCCTTTCGTTGCCTCTATTCGTTCTCGCGCTTGCTGAATTTGTCGGCGGATCGGTGTTCTGGAGCAGCGCAGCTTGGACGCCAACCGCGTTGCGAACCGCCAAGGCCCTCACCCTGCAAGAGACCGGTTGGGCGATGGGTGTGTTGAGCTTGGCCAACATGCTCGGATCATTTTCACTCGGATCGTTGTCGGACAAGTTCGGCCGTAAACGCGTCATCGCGCTCAGCGCCCTTCCCGCAGCCGCGGCAGCGTTTGTCGTTTTCTATTGGTTGGAATCGCCTATCAGTCTTACCTTGGGAATTTTCGTATTCGGGCTACTCAAAGCTTCCGTGCCAGCCTTGGTGGTCGCACTCGCGCAAGAGGTCGCGCCGGCCGGCAGCGCGGGAACCGCCGCCGGCGTCATCATGTCGCTGCATTACACCGCGGGGGTGTTGGCGCCTCTGATTGCGGCAAGGCTGATTACCGGTACCGGTGATATTTTGACGGCGATGATTTTGGCAACCGCGGGCCCTTTGGTTCTTTACAGCATTCTTATCACTGCGGCGCGCGAGCGCAGCCGTCAGTCTTTTAACCAATTCTAGGATGGGTTAAGCACCGCGAAACCCATCGCACTTTCCTCGTCTGGCCCTAATTCAAAGAAGGGCGGGTTTCGTTCCTCAACCCACCCTATACGAATTCTTGCCGTTCTTTACGATTGATTTTTTTCGTGCTAGTCGCTGTCGTCTACGAATGGTGCGCAAGCGCGCTCCCTACGAAACTTGCAGAGATCCTACAAGCCGAGAATCCGCTCAGCGTTCTGGTGGAAAATTTTTTCCATCAGCTCATCCGTGAAAGCCAATTCTTTCCACTCTTTGAAGATGCGGTCGTAGGGAATGCTTGGATAATCGCTGCCAAACATAATCTTGTCTTTGAGCCGGCTCTTGATATCGCGCTTCAGTGCATCGGGGAAATATTTCGGCGCCCACCCCGACAGCTCCCATGAAACATTGCCCTTATGCAGAGCCACCGCAATCATCTCGTCGGTCCACGGCCAACCCGGGTGCGCCGCAACGATATTCAAATTCGGAAAATCAGCGGCGAGTTGATCGATCGCCGCGGGGTGCGCGTGGCGGATCACCGCGCCCAAACCGCCGGGCATGCCCGCGCCCATGCCCGTAGTGCCGACATCGATCATCATCGGCACCTTGAGCGCATCTATAGTTTCCCACAGCGGATAAAATCTCCGCTCATCGACGGAGAAATGGCCCATGATTGGATGAAAGTGAAATCCGAAAAGCTTCAACTCTTCGATTGCCTTTTTCGCGTCCTCGATCGCGCGCGCGCCCTTCAGCGGATCGACCGCGCCCCATGCCTGGCGAATCACGCCAGGATGATCATCGCGCAGCTTGGCGACGTATTCGTTCGTGCACGGCGGCGAGCCGGTAACGGATTCGATGTCGAAGGCCACGAGCACTGCATCCACGCCGGCTTGCTTGAATTCTTCGATGACTTCGGCCTCGCTCTTCCATGTCCACGCGCGGTTCCAGTACTTCGCCAACGCTTCGACATAGGGTCCCTGAGATTTGATCCACGGCTCGGTGTTGGGATAACAATGTAAATCGATGATTCTCATAGCTTCGTCTGGCTCCTTGCCACGATACTTAATGATTCCGGCAGGGTGCGAGGATAACTTTCACCGCTTTGAAGTGTCAAGGCGCGATATGCTGTAGAGTCTCGATGCGCGTGAGATCCCTCACTTTGTTCGGGGTGACACCTCGGCTAATTGTCATTCCGAGCAGAGCGAGGAATCTTTCCTGGTCGTTAGCAAAAGCTCAGACTCTCAATGCCCCACGGATTACTTGCTAGACATTCCTCCGCGCCTGGAGTAATTGGGATTTCGTCAAGGAGGTCAAACGATGTTCACGCGCACATGGTCCACCTCAGAGCGGAAATACGACGTCGTCGTCGATCGCGACGTAAAGGTGCGCATGCTCGACGGCGCGCTGCTCGATGGCGACATCTATCGTCCCAAATCGGAAGAAAAATTTCCCGTCATCCTCGGCGCGCATGCCTACAACAAGAATTTGCAATCGCCGCCAATGCTCCCGGTCGGCTTCACGCCGATGCGCGGTTACATGGAAAGCGGCGACTCGACCTTCTTTGCGCGCCGCGGTTACGTCCACGCGGTTTTCAACGTGCGCGGCAGCGGCAGCTCCGAAGGCTTCTATCAATTGATGGGGCCGCAGGAAGTGCGCGATATCTGCGACCTCATCGACTGGCTCGCGGCGCAGCCGTGGAGCAACGGTGTGGTCGGCATGTTCGGCGTCTCTTACTTCGCGCGCCTGGCCAAAGCGGTGGCCGCGCTGGGACCGAAGCCACTCAAGGCGATCTTCGCGCCCTTTGCCGGCACTGACGACTATCGCCACCGCTGCTATCACGGCGGCATCCTGGCCCATGGTTTCATCAGTCACTGGCGCAACAGCTTGCACAAACCTAACTATCGAAGCCTTTACAAAGAGAAACACGGCGAGGCCGCGTACAAAGAAGCGATCGCGTTAGCGCTGCGCGACGAAGAGATTGTGGCGCAGCCGGGGCTGCGAGAAGCGCTGCAGAACCCCGATGCGGGCACCAACGCTCTGATCGTCGACTTCGTATTGCATCCATTCGATGGCCCGTTCTGGCGCGAGCACAGCGCACAAGATGAAAAGGCGACGATCCCCGCCTACCTCGGCGCCTGTTGGGGCAACTATGGACTTCATCTGCCCGGCGCATTCTCGGCGTGGAAAAAATGGCGCGGGCCAAAAAAAATGGTGATCGGTCCGGGAGTTTACCTCGATCGGCCGGTTTATCAGTATCAAGACGAGTCGCTGCGCTGGTTCGATTATTGGCTCAAAGGCATCGACACCGGGGTCATGAATGAGCCGCCGATCCGCTGCTTCATCCCGCCCACCGGCAAATGGGAAAATTTAACCGATTGGCCGCCGCCCGAGGCACGCTGGACGACGTTTTATCTGCACAAGGATAGCATACTCAGCGAGCACGAACTTTGGCCGGCAGAAGGCGCGGATTCATTTGACGAATCGAACTTTGAACATGGCGCGCTCACTTACGCAACGCCGCTGCTGGTGGAGAATACCGAAGTGCTCGGCCCGAGCGTGCTGACGCTCTATCTTTCTACCACAGACACCGATGCTTTGCTGTTCGTCACTCTGCTGCTCGTCGATCGCGACGCCAAGGAACATGAGCTGACGCGCGGCTGGCTGCGCGCCTCGCAACGCAAACTCCGCGACGGCAGTGAAGCCTGGGAGCCGATTCAGGCGCATGCGGCACGCGAGCCCCTCGTACCGGAACAAATCTACGAGCTAAAAATACCCATCGTGCCCACGGCGCGCCTGTTCCAAGCCGGCGAGCGCATCGCGATTCGCATCAAAGGCGCCGACGACGAACCAGCGTTGAATTCGCTGCAAGCGCTGGCGCGCAATCACGTGCGCCGCCCGCGCCCCGCGCGCATCACGATCCATCACGACGAATCCCACCCGTCGCACCTCGAACTCCCAATTACCCGCGGCAACGTTGTCGGCACATTCTTTTCCGGTGGAGATATCAGCTCGTTCGGTTTGTCGCACTGAATAATTGTATGATTTTGCAACTCGGAGTAATCGAGCGTTTAATCCGCGTGAATGGAACAATTAGAAGACGACTTTCAATCGAAACGGAATAGGAACGATGTCAGCCGAAATCAAAGTGCTCAGTGCCGGCGCGGTTCAGCCGGGTTTGGTAAAGGTGATCGACGCCTTCCGGCGGGGAACGGGTAATGAAGTCAGCGTAACGTTCGCAACCGCCCCAACAATCCGCCAACGCTTGGGCAGCGGCGAAACGGCGGATCTCGTGATCGCGCCACCGGAGCTGTTCGATGAGCTAGAAAAAAGAGGCACGGCCGCGGACCGCGGCGCGGTGGGACGCATCGGTGTCGGCGTCATGGTTCGCCGCGACGCGCCACTGCCGAAGATCGCTACCGTCAATGAGTTCAAGCAGTCTCTGCTCAACGCCGAATCTATCGTTTACAACCAAGCCTCGACTGGAACCTATCTCGAAAGCTTATTCGACCGCCTGGGCATCAGCGCGCAATTGAAAGCAAAGACGACGCGCTATGCCGACTTTGCCGGCGTCCGCGACCATGTCAGCAAAGGCAAGGGCAACGAAATCGGCCTCGGCGCGACCACGGTTATCATCGAGAGCGCGAGTAAGGGACTGAAATTCGTTGGACCGCTACCAGAGGAAATTCAAAACTATACGACGTACGCCGCAATAGTCATCGCGACCAGCCCCGTCAGAGACGCGGCAATGGCGCTGCTTCGCCATCTCACCAGCCCCGCCGCTAAGACAATATTCACAGCAGCCGGCGTGGAATGAGCTCCGACCACTAGCGCACCACTGCTCGTAAACTGCCGTGGCGCCCGATCGCGCGCAGCAATATCATCGAGACATTTTTTTCAAAAGCCAGGGACCGACACCTCGGGTCCTTAACCGTCGCGAATTAAGAAAACGCATTCATCCTCATGATGAATGAGGCAACTTTCGCAAATACTCGCGCCGCAATAGTAACAATTAAATTCGTCGCCATGGCGAATGTCATTCCGGCATTCACCGCATTCTATGGTTCCATTGATGAGTTGAAACATCAGAACATTTCGTTATTCGAGCTGGTGTTCGAAAAAACCGTCCAATCCCGAAAGATGCGGCTTAGCACGGTTTCACTAAGCCGAGCAATGAAGAAAACGGTTTTGCTAAAATTTTTTGGGCGTTGGCGCGGGACGCGCTAGAGAAACCTCGCCGATTCCGAGATCGACTGCAGCGAAATCATCAAGCGCTGCGAACGCGACTGCGAGCGTCCAAGGGAATCTCCAGGCCGAGCGGATTTCATTTAGTCGGCGTTGAATTGAACATTGAGCATGGACGGAAGCAGCCAAGGGAAAATTCCTACAGTCATTGGAAAGCACTAACAGGCCTGGATCTCATTTGACGCATTCAACGGTGTCACAAGTGAGACATCGTCAGCCCGCCGGTTCAAAATCGTAACAAATTCAGACGAATCAAAGCCTTTATCAAAAATGATTCCGTCGCAGGCACAAGCTTTGCTCCTACCAGAGCGTAGTAGGCAACGGAGGTGAACATGGAAGTACTGCACGAGCCAACTGAGGAGTCGGTCTTGGAGCTTCAACAAATGCTCGAGACACCCATTGAAGATCAAGCGACATTCTATGAGCTGAATTTGCTTGGCAGCACGTTAGGGAATGGGCTTCAACTACTAAAATCGACGGAAAGCGAGGAAGAAATCTGTGATATACTTCGCCAAATGATCAAAAGTGCCTTTGTCATCGGACGCAGGCACGCTAATCAACTGGTATGATTTGCCCAATCGCGCGTGCGTGCAGCTTTCGCGTTCGCTATTCGCGCTGCGCTCGCTGTTAGTCTCAAACTCCTGAGCGCCAAATCCTAAAGCAGTCTCCGCTGCTTTCGTGTCGCCTTCTATATCATCAATATCATCAATCCGCTGGTCCTCGAAGCGGTAACATTTTTTCCTCTCTCGCGGCGAGAAACCAGTCCATGCCCCATCTCTCACCGCGAGATTTAACTCTAAGCGCATCAGGTCAGTCGTAGTAGCCGCGGGTAGATCTTCTGCAGCAGCCGAAGACGTCGTAAAGCGCACCGGCCGTCCCTCCAACGCCGGCTCCGATAGCTGCGCTTCTGCCGACATTGGAATGCGTCGCCGCGCCGATGCCGGCACCTGCCGCTCCACCCAACGTAGCCCCAGTCAAGGTTCCACAGCCACTGGATGTTAACGCCGCTAACGACACGCCTAAAATCGCTGCGCGTATGTGTTTGTTAAAATCCATGGTCATTGCCCACCTCCTTACTTACAAAGGAAAGGCCGCAAATCTTGTTCCAGTGATAAAACATGTAAGATTTACGATTGGCCAAAAATTTTGACCGACCAAAAGACCTCGGAAAAAGCGTAAGTTGCTCGCAGTACGCGAATCGATGTCGGCAAAAACCGACGTGCTGAATACGCGTAAAGCGGAACTGATTCGGCGTTTCACGGACAGTTAAAATTTCACGGACAGGTAAAAATGGTCATGTTTATCGGATGGACGGAACGAATATCCGGATGAGCATTTGACTCACGCTCTTATTCGAAATAACTCTGCTAGTCGCTGTAATCCCCAAAGTCTTCCGGCTCTGACTACCGAGCGAGACTAACAGGGGTATACTCTGTAACGACTTGAACCAAGCGCAGCGATTGAACGATTCGAACGTTTGGAACGGGATTAATAATCATGCGCATCATCGTGCACGTTGATATGGACGCGTTCTATGCCGCGGTCGAGGAGCGCCTCAATCCTGCCCTGCGAAATCTTCCGGTCGCAGTGGGCGCCGACCCAAAAGAAGGCAAAGGCAGAGGCGTTGTCACGACGGCCAATTATAGGGCCCGAAAGTTCGGCATCCACTCGGCTTTGCCGATCTCGCGAGCGTGGCGCTTTGCCGAGGCCGCGCGCAGACGAGGTGAACCGGCAACGGTCTTCATTCGGCCGAATATGCCTTTGTACCGAGAAGTGTCCGGCCGCATCATGCAAATTTTGCAGCGCTGCGCCGACGCTTTCGAGGAAGCGAGCATTGACGAAGCGTATCTCGACGTCTCGTCACGGGACAATTTCACCGCTGCGACGGAACAGATGGCGCAGCTCAAGGCCGAGATCCGCGAGCGAGAGGAACTCGGCTGCTCCGTCGGTATCGGCCCGAACAAGCTTATCGCCAAGATCGCCTCGGGACATCAAAAGCCGGATGGTTTGACTGTGATCGCGCCGGAGCTGGTTGAAAATTTTCTCAATCCGCTGCCCGTTCGCGTCATTCCGGGGATTGGCCCTAAGAGCGAACATTTTCTGCACGAACGGAATCTTCGTACCGTTGCAGACCTCCGCCAGGTTCCGGAGTCCACTCTAATGGACTGGTTCGGCAGATGGGGCCAGCGGCTGTTCGAAAAAGCCCGGGGCATCGATGATTCTGAAGTGTCCAACGAATGGACGCGAAAATCGCTCGGCGAGCAGGAAACCTTCGACGAAGATACTCGCAGTCAGTCCATCGTCACGGCGCGTCTCGATCTTATGGCAGAACGAATAGTCACGAAGCTACGGGGAAAGGAGTTCACGGGCTTTCGTACCGTGACTGTGACGGTTCGGTTCGGTGACTTTCAGACCAGCAATCGCTCGCACAGCATCAAGGACGGCATCCGGATCGATGATGGCGATCAAGCGCTGCGTCGACTCAAAGAAGAAGCGTCGTCGCTGATACTGCCTTTTTTCGACGCTCGCGAGAATCCGCGCGCAAAGGCATTCCGTCTGATCGGCCTCCGCGTGGAAAAACTCTTCTGAACATTCTCAGTGCCGCCACGGTGAAATATCCGAAATCGTCATCACCGCAGAGGCACAGAGTACGCAGAGGTTTATTTCTAGTAAATCGTCCACTCAAGTTGCCTTCGTCTCCTTGTCTCCCCATCTCCCCGACTCCTTGTCTGCCTTCCGCTATCACGAACGGTTTTTTAAATCCGCGCCCTCAGCGCCTCTGCGGTGCATGAATTCCCTCGCGGAAGTTCCCACCTAGTTTATCTTCCCTTGAACTTTTGAACCTTGAACGGCCTTTTAATCC
>DASPXM010000063.1:0-12822 GCA_035637295.1 Verrucomicrobiia bacterium | reverse complement strand
TTGAAGCTTTTGTCCAAGCTCCCATCCACATTGTAACGCACCAGCGCGATCTGAGCGGCCGGGCCAACCGTGGCGTATCCTGCGACCACGATCTTTCCATCCGTCTGCACGGCTACGCTCTTGCCGTCGTCGTAGCGATCGCGGGCAACGGCGCCGTGAACAAAGACCGTGAACGAACCGGCGACGAGCATGGCAACGAATATCAGGACTCGTTTCGTAAGTCTCCTTTCGAATTGCCTCGACCTTGAGTTTAGCGGTCGAATGTTATGAGCATTCCGCACCAATTCGGAGCCTTTGTCGATCTAAAAGTAACTATTAAGCGCGCCGCTCTTTAATCGACTGCAAGATCTCCGCAACGGCCTCACCGCGCGGCTTTGCGCCGAGATTGCCCTTACCGTGGACGCGGACGCTGACAGCGTCGGCTTCCATGTCACGTTTCCCGATCACGAACATGGTGTGGACTTTCATTTGTTCGGCGCGCTGAATTTTGCCGTTGATCTTATCACTGCTGTCATCAATTTCGGCGCGGACTTGATGGGCGCGCAGTTCCTTCAGAATGGATCGCGCGTAATCCATCAGCTTTGGGTCGTCGCCGATGGTGAGAATGCGCACCTGTTCCGGCGAGAGCCAAAGCGGGAAATTGCCGGCGTAATGCTCGATCAAGAATCCGATGAAACGCTCGTGCGTGCCGAGCGGCGCGCGGTGAATGCAGATCGGTGTCTTGTCAGTGTTATCACGGTCCTTGTAGCGAAGATCAAAACTACGCGGTTGCGCGAAATCGACCTGGTTGGTAGCGATAGAAAACTCGCGCCCGATCACGCTCCACGCTTGCACGTCAATCTTCGGACCGTAAAAGGCGGCTTCGTTCGGCATTTCGACATAATTGATCCCGGAGTTCTTTAACACGTTGCGCGTCATCTCCTCGGTCTTTTTCCAAAGCTCCGGTTCATCGACAAATTTCTGGCCGAGCTTTGATGGATCGTGCGTAGAGAAGCGCATCAGATATTTATCGATCCCGAACAACTTAAAATAATTCAGATACATCTCGTTCACGGCGTTGAACTCCGTCTCGAACTGCTCCGGCGTCATGTAGAGATGAGCGTCATTCATCTGGAGCGAGCGCACGCGCATGAGTCCAAATAACTCGCCGCTTTTCTCGTAGCGATAATCCGTCCCATACTCTGCCAATCGCAACGGGAGGTCGCGATAGCTGCGAGGCAGCGCTGCAAAAAGCTTATGATGATGCGGACAGTTCATCGCTTTCAGGTAGTAGCGGTCGCCAAGCTTTTGTCCGAGTTCCTCTAGGCGCTTTATCCGAGATGCAGCTAACTGTTCATCCTCTTCCCGAGCTTGGATCAAAAGATCAAATTCCGTCGCTAGATCCTCGATCTCGTCTTCCGATAACGATTCGACATCTTTGATCTTGGCAACACGCTCGAGTAACAACTCTGTATTCAGTTGGAGCGCTGCCGCTTGAGCAGCCACAAGTTTGTCGCGAAACCTCTTTCGCTTACCTGAAATCAGTTCCATCGGCGGGAACATCGATTCGACGTAGTAGGGGACGTGACCACTTTTGAGGTACAAGCTTTCACGTGCGATGTGAGGAGTGCGGACTCGTTGATAGCCGGCAGCGAACTCGGTTTCCTTTGCGAGTTTTTCTAATTCTTCCGCGATGACTGCGCCGCGTGGGAGGAACATTGGAAGTCCCGGCCCGACGTCATCATCGAAAACAAACAGCTCCAGTTCTCGGCCGAGCTTTCGATGGTCGCGCTTCTTCGCTTCCTCGAGCATTGCGAAGTAGTCATCGAGCTCCTTTTTCGTTTTGAACGCGGTGCCGTAAACGCGCTGCAGCTGTGGATTTTTTTCGTCGCCTTTGTAGTAAGCGCTTGCCACGTTCGTGAGTTTGAACGCGCCGATATTTCCCGTGCGCATGACGTGCGGCCCTGCGCAAAGATCGATAAAGTCGCCGCTGCGATAGAGCGAGATTTTTTCGTCGGCCGGAATGTTCTCGATGATGTCGAGCTTAAACTTGCTTGGCTCTGGACGTTCGCCAAGTGCGGCAAGCCGGCCTTTCTTTCCAAGCTGGAGGGCTTCATCGCGCGAAACTTCTATCCGTTCAAACGGATGATTCGCTTTGATCTCCTTTTTCATCTCCGCCTCGATCTTTTCGAAATCGTCGGGCGAAATGCGATGTGGAAGATCAACATCGTAATAAAAACCAGTCTCCACGGGCGGCCCGGCGGCGAACTGCGCTTCCGGCCATATTTTCAGGATCGCGGTCGCAAGTACATGCGACGCCGAGTGACGCAGACGTTCGATGTCGGTCATTGTTGCACGCTGTTCTAATGTTTTTCGTTCGTCAGACATTGTCGAAGTCGGCTGAAATTAACCACGAAGGACACGAAGGACACAAAGAATTTGCTGTAGCCGTTGGTCGCTACCTCGGCTCTTTCGTGTGGCCGCCAAAATATGCAGGCTTGATTTCTCTACGACTTTTTACTTATATCGGATAGTGCCTGCGGTAGCTAACGGAGCACCGGGGAGCGCGACTGGTCAAAGCACTCAAAACGGTGCAGTTGCATTTACCACCACGCATTGGAGCGTGGTACTGGCAGCGCAAGGCGAATCAGCCGAGGCTAAGGCGGCGCTGGAAAAGCTTTGCCGAATCTACTGGTGGCCGCTGTACGGCTTCGTCAGACGCGAAGGGTACAAGCCAGAGGATGCGCAGGATCTCACTCAAGCTTTTTTTGCGCGGCTGCTCGAGCGCCGGGACCTCGAAACTGTGAGGCAGGAAAGGGGACGTTTGCGTTCTTATCTGCTGGCGTCGCTCAAGAATTTTCTGTCCAAGGCGCGGCATCGCGAAATGACCGTCAAACGAGGCGAAGGCCGGCCTTTGATTTCGCTGGAGGATTTGCTCGCGCGTGAGCGCGCCGACCAGGAGCCGGCCCACAAATTGAGCGCGGATCGTATTTACGAGCGTCGTTGGGCATTAACATTATTGGACCAAGTCCTCGCAAGGCTCCGAGCCGAATATGAAGCCGCTGGCAGACTGCCGTTATTCGATCACTTGAAAGAATTACTCGCCGGGGAATCCGGCCGGCCTTCGCAGGCTAAAATTGCCGCCGAAATGCAAATGACCGAAAACGCTGTGAAACAAGCGTTTCACCGCTTGCGCTATCGGTATCGACAATTGTTGCACGACGAGATCGCCCACACCGTCGCGGTGCCGGACGATGTCGAGGATGAGCTGCGGCATTTCATGTCCGCATTACAAACGTAACCTGTGAAAGAATTTCCGGCAGTACAGATGGGGACGATAAATCGGCCGGAAAACATGATGACAAACACCAGCAGAGTTTGCCCAAAATGCGGGGCCACGGTGTTCGCCGACGCGCCGCAGGGATGTTGCAGTGTATGCCTGGTGCGGACTGGTCTTGCCTCGCTCGATGACGAAAACGATGAGGCGTCCGAGCCAACAATCGCCCGGATGTTGAAAGATTTCGGCGATTACGAATTACTCGAAGAGATCGGGCGCGGTGGCCAGGGCGTGGTTTATCGGGCACGACAAAAAAGTCTGAACCGAATCGTGGCGCTCAAAGTGATTGGTCTCGCTCACTGGGCGACAGAAGCACACGTGAAGCGCTTTCGTCTGGAAGCAGAAGCCGCCGCCAGCCTGAACCATCCGTGCATCGTCCCGATTTACGAAGTCGGAGAGCGCGACGGTGCCTGTTACTTCAGCATGGGACTGGTGGAAGGCGGCCAGCTCGATGCCGTCGCGAAGCGCGAACCGATGCCGATCCGTCACGCAGCGGAGCTGATCGCCAAGCTGGCCCGCACGGTTTCCTATGCGCATGAGCACGGCATCCTTCATCGCGACATCAAACCCGGAAACATTCTGCTGGACGCAGAAGGCGAACCGCATCTCACCGATTTCGGGCTGGCACGGTTGGCCGAGACAGAGAGTACCGTCACGCGCACGATGGAAGTTTTGGGCACTCCCAGTTACATGGCGCCGGAACAAGCGGTGGGAAATAACGCGGCCGTCACTAGCGCCACGGATATCTACGGACTGGGCGCAGTGCTTTACCAACTGCTCACTGGCCATCCACCTTTTGCTGGCGGAACCACCTTTGAAACGGTCCGATTGGTTTTGGACACCGAGCCGCGGCAACCGCGTTTGTGGAATCGGAAAATAGATCGCGATCTTGCAACGATCTGCCTGAAGTGCCTCGATAAAGATCCGCAGCGCCGTTATTCTTCGGCCCTCGCGCTCGCCGAAGATCTTGAACGCTGGCTAAAGGATGAGCCGATCCGCGCCCGGCGCACCGGAATCTTCGCCCGAGGAAGGAAATGGGTGCGGCGGAATCCAACGAGTGCGTTGCTAGCGGCATCACTGGTCGCCCTCGCAGCGGCGATAGGCGCGATGACGCTGGCGCTTCCATTCTACTGGCATCGGAACCTGCCGACGAGCTCACCACCCGAGAAAAGCATCGCGGTGCTGCCATTCCTCGATCTTAGCGAGACAAAAGACCAAGAGTATTTCTGCGACGGCATGAGCGAGGAGATCCTCGAGGGACTGGCCAAGGTCGATGGGCTGCGCGTCGTTGCCCGCACCTCGTCGTTTTCATTCAAAGGGAAAAGAACGGATGTGAGCGAGATAGGGAAAAAGCTCAACGTCGAAAACGTGCTAGAGGGAAGTTTGCGACGCGAGGGTAATCACGTTCGAATAACCACACAGTTGATTAACGCACGCAACGGTTTTCGGATTTGGTCGGAAACCTACGAACGCGAATTGCAGGGCGTGTTTGCGCTGCAAGATGAAATAACTCACTCCATTGTTGACGCGCTCAAGATCAAGCTCGCGGTTTCACTTCCCGCCCATGAACAACGTAACCCAGAGGTTTACGATCTTTACCTCCAAGGCCTTTATTTCTCAAACAAGAGCAGCGAGGAGGATTTGCGGAGGGCGCTCCGTTTCTTTCAGCGCGCTGTCGAGAAAGATCCGACATTTTCGCGTGCCTGGACTGGGATCGCGAAGGTTTGGTATTTTCTGGCCGACGTTTACGTAAAACCACTCGATGCTTACCCGGCGTCAAAAGAAGCAGCTTTTAAGGCAATCGCGCTCGACGAGACAGATGCCGAGGCGCATTGCTACCTTAGCGAAGCGAAACGGGTCCTCGACTGGGACCTGGCCGGCGCGGATGAAGAGTTGAAACGCGCGCTCCAGCTCGATGCCAACTCAGCGCCGGCTCACTTCTTCTCGGGGCTGCACCCACTCTTTCGCGGCGAGCTAAAAGACGGTCTTCGACTTATTCTGGAGGCTAAGAAATTAGATCCAGTGTCGCCCATCACCAGCTACGTTGCCACCGCCGCCTACCTGGCTAATGACCGCATGGATGATGCAGTTACCGAAGGCCAGCGGACGCTCCAGCTCGATCCAAATTACTTTTATCTCGATTCGGTTCTGGCCGCCGCGTATCGCGAGAAAGGCAGTTTCGCTGAAGCGATCGCGCTTTACACCAAAGCCCAGGAGGCAACGCATCTCCCCAGCAGCGGGCTTGCCATCACCTACCTGCGCATGGGCCGCGAGATCGAGGCGCGAAATATTCGTTCCCAGCTTGTGCAAGTGAGAGAGAAACGATACGTCTCAGCACCTTTGATAGCGGCAGTTTCGACCGCGCTTGGCGATAAAGAAGAAGCTTTCCGCTGGCTCGAGCGCGCCTTTGAAGAACACTCGGGCATATTGCAGTGGATCGCGTTTCTCCCCGAATTTCGTGCGCTCCATTCCGACGCTAGGTTCCCTCATCTTTTACGGCGAATCGGTGCTTCGCAGGACACAATTTTGGCGATCACCGAGACCACGCTATCAGAGACTGCCGATCCGAACGCGCAGAGTCACTACACGCTAAAAGTTGGAGTAAAGCCACGACCAAATATCCAAAATGACCACGTTGTAAAAATTAGCGTCTCCTTCTACGACCTCACGAAAGATAAAGGAATGAAGCCAACTGATGCACGAGTTAGTTATGATTGGCTTACGCCCGTCCGGGACTGGACGGATGCGAATCCGAAGTTCCTGGCAGCAACTTACGTGCGTCCGAAAACCAAAATACCTCCTGCTGACGGACGGCGATATGGCGGATTCATCGTGCGAGTGTATTTCGACGGCCAGTTGCAGGATTCGCGAGCGACTCCGCCGGAATTACTAACGCTCTTTCCGTCCGACGTTCAGCCTGTTTCTCCTCCCAATGCGGCCCCCAGCCCCCCGCACTAGGTTAGCCGATTAAATTTCAAAAGAAAGCTTGTTAGCGGATGTAAAAATCTGTTACGCCTGTCGGTGAGGAATTCGCGAGGGACGTTACAGGAATGCCCCCGTAATGAACAAGCCTTACCATACCGGTTTGTGGCTCGCGATCATTGGGGGCGTCTTTTGTTCGATCCTCGCGGCGTTCGCGCAGAATCCATCGCCCGCGGCAGAGAGAGCTGGCCACGCTGGCGTTATAATCGAGCAAGTTATCGTCACTGGCTCGAACATTCCGACGGCGGAAGAAGTCGGCCCGAACCCAGTGGATACCTATCGTCCGGCAGACCTCGAAAAACTGGGCATCCGTAATGCAACGGACCTGACAACTTTTCTGCCCCAAGAGGCTGGCGGAACCACAAACCTTAACATCGCCAACGGCGGTGACGGTACTGTCCAATTCAACGTGCGCGGCTTGTTGGCCAAAGAAACCCTGGTGCTGGTTGACGGAAAACGTGTCGCCTTTGGTTCGTTGAGCGGCGTCGGGTTCGGCAGCGGTGTGGACATTAACCTCCTTCCGTTTCCAATGATTGATCACGTCGACATCTTGAAGGATGGCGCTTCGGCAGTGTATGGCTCCGACGCGGTCGCCGGCGTAGTCAACTTCTTTTTGATACACAAGTTCCGTGGTCTGGAGATCGGGGGGAGTTACGGGAATACAAACCTCGGAGCGTCCAACGACATGGGTGAGTGGGAGGCATGGCTGAAAGCCGGGACGGGAGATGACAAGACCAATATCGTTGTCATCGCCGATTTCTGGCAGCGTACCGGCGGTGTCTTCAGCCGCGACCGCGACCTGTCCAGTAACGCGTTTCAAATCCCCTGGGGTGGGTTCGAACTTCGCAACGGAGATGTCCCTGGCGGCATTGGACCCCCCGCCCGCAGGCTACTACCGAGCATGTTTTTCGGCCCGGGCGGTCTCCCGCTGCCCGGCGTGAACACGCCCCTTCCGCACTCGGCACCAAACGCGGCAACTTCTCCGTTCTATAAGAGTCCCTTTGCGGTTAATCCCAACGCATATCCAGGAGCCCCCGGTATCATCGGCCCCCATGCAATCCAATTCCGTCCACAAACCGGCACCGATTACAAGGGGGGTGGCGACTACTTCCGCCTTAACTTCGCAGCTTTCACGCCGGACCTCCCTCCGGCGGATCGTCAAGCCTTCTACGGTTCCTTCACCCGCGATCTGTGTGACAAATACCTGACGGTGTTTGCCGACTTTAAATATGTCCGCTCATTTTTCGACGCGTCCCTGGCAGCTGTGCCGTCTACGCCCGATCCATTCGGGGGGAACTTTGGTCCCAGGGGCGCCAGTGTCCCAATCGTGAACGCATGGAATCCGTTCACAGTCGCTGATGCGACGATTCCAAATTTCTTTCCTGACGGCTCCGGTCTTCCGGTCACTACAGGCGTTCGGTTTCGCGGCATTAACGACACCGGTCCGAGACACGAAAAGTTCACTTACCAGGATTATTTGTTCGATGTTGGCCTGCGCGGTGAGATGGGGGAATTTGGCGACTACTTCAAGACGTGGAACTGGGAGCTAGGTTTTCGTTATTCTCGGAACGAGGGGCAGGATTTGTCCGTGGGCGAAGCTAGCCAGCCTGGGTTGCGGGAAGCACTTTTGGATACGGATCCCGCTACGGCATTTGATCCGTTCCTCAATTTCAATGGCCACAACACGAAGGCGGCCAGGGCCAGAGTTTACGTCAACCTGCATAACTCGGGCGAATATGAGTTGCCCATTGGCTATGTCACCATTAACGGTAACTTGTTTAACCTTCCCGCCGGGCCAGTCTCCTTTGCTCTTGGCGGTGAGTATGACGCGCCGAGATGGACACGCGATCGCGACGCGCTTAACACAACGTTTCAAAGCATTGGCTCGACGAATGGGGAAAGCGCACGGGTGAACCGCGATGTTTGGTCAATCTACCAGGAAGTGCGGGTTCCCTTCACCAGTCCAACGTGGAACTTCCCCGGTTTCTACAGCTTCGAGGTTGACTTTGCCGAGCGCGAGGAATGGTACAGCCAGAACACCTCTGCAGTTCTACCTTCTGGAGCCTTCCCATTTCAGCCGGCGACGCATAGCCAGTATAACGCGCAGAAACCGAAGGTCTCGGTTCGCTGGCAGCCGCTTGATCCAAAATATATTGGCGCCCTTACCTTGCGTGGTAGTTACACCGAAGCGTTTCATGCTCCGGCCCTATCGGAAATTTCACCCGCTTCCACGGAGGGCATCGGTGACTTCATTTTCGACCCTATTTTAAAAGTGTCCTATTTCCCCGGAACTCGCTTTATAGGAAATCCCAACCTACAGCCGGAGGTGGCCTATGAATGGTCTTACGGGGTCATTTACAGCCCGAAATGGCTCAGGGGCCTGACGCTCACTGCGGATTGGTGGCATATTGATATGCGATCGATCGCGTCGCTCCTCGGCACGCAATTCACTGTTGACCTCAACAACCCCGATCTGGTTATCCGTGGTCCTTCTACGACTCCTGGTAAACCGGGACCAATCATTTTGGTCATTGATCCCAACGAAAACCTTACAGGCGCGATTTTTGAAGGTCTCGACTACGAAGCGATCTATATTCTGGACTCTTCAATTTTTGGCCACGGGGATTTCGGCAGACTAACGGCAACGGTCAACGGCACATGGCTATCCCGGGCTGAGCTTCAGATTTTGCCTGATACAAAACGGTTCGGTATCGCGGGCGAGTTTATTCCGCCGGGATTCACCCTGACCAGTTCGCTGCCGTGGAATCGAGCTAATTTCAGTCTGTTCTATGATGGTCCGGCTGACACGTGGCTGCAGGGTTTGGATGTAGGCGCGGTGGTCCATTACACCGGGCAATACGAAGATGACAATGTCAGTCTCACAGGATCGCCGAAAGTAAATATGCCTAGAACCGGCGGTCCGGGAGATAACGCCGCTCCTTTTCCTCAGCGCGCGCGGAAAGTGGCCGCATGGACTACGCTCGACTTAATCGCATCGTACACATTCAATCTGCCACCACCCGCTCCTGCGGAGGTGCCCGGTTTCGCCAAGGATGGCGGTAAAAACGTAAACATGAAGGACGGCAGGGAGAAAAACGTTCTACCGGTTTCTACGGCCGAGTACAATCCATGTGGATGGCGCGCTTGGTTAAATAACACGACGATTACACTTGGGATGCAGAACGTGTTAGATGCAGATCCCCCGTTTGTCGCTGCCTCTTTCGAGAACGGCTACGACGAGTCGCTTGCCACGATCAAAGGCCGGTTCTGGTACGTCCAGCTAAAGAAGAGATTCTAACCGAGCCGGAGCAATTTAGCAGGACGAGCACCATATCAGGAAGTGTCATCGCAACCATTCCCGGGTTGGGCCGATATACAGCGATCCCCGCTTCAATCCATGATGGGATTTTTTGCGCGGTGATCCGCGCTTCGACCAGATCGTTGCCGCAGCCAAGGCTGCCAGCAAATAGGTCGTCGCCTCATAAAAGTAGATCGTTTTGATCTATTCGCGTCTGTTCGCGTTATTCGCGGGCTGACCTCTGCGGGTTTTCAAAAGATTTCCGAATTTTCCCTGTAACCTCAGGCCGAATTTCCGGCTGTACATGCCAACAACAATCCAGCCTCAACAAAGAAAGGAAGAACCATGAATCCACTGACTCAGTTCAAAAAAATATTAATTCTGCCACTTCTCAGCCTTGGCGCGATCTTCGCGTTAGTCACCGCCGCTCACGCACAGAATCTCTACGTCTCAGTTCAAGTCCGCCCATCGCACGCAATCCTCGAGTTCACGCCATCTGGGACGCAGAGTACCTACGCTTCGGGGTTGTTGTTCCCCCGAGGGTTGGCCTTTGACAGCATCGGCAATCTTTTCGCAGCGGAAACCGTTGCGCCGGGCGACCGTGACCTCCTCATTGGGAGAGTGCTGAAATTCAACCTGCGCAACCACGTCAGTACCGTTGGCAGCGCCGTTAACTTTTTCTTTGAAGGCCTTGCCGTAGACAACGCGGGCAATGCCTATGTCATGGCGAACGATCAAACTAGTCCCACAGGGGCCAGCACTATCTTCAAGTTCACACCAGATGGAGAACGGATCGTCTTCGGCTCCGTTCCCAGTCAGGGCTGGGGCCTGGCTTTCGACAGCGCCGGCAACCTCTACGCAGCCGAGGGCGTTGTGGATTTTGGCCCAGACCGAACGATCTTTAAATTCGCTCCGAATGGAACGCGCACTGTTTTCGCCGGCCCAGACGCCTTCGCGCCCGGCGCATATCCCGTTGGGCTTGCTTTTGACAGGAGCGGCAACCTCTTCGTTTCCACGGAAACATTCATTGGCGACCCGGGAAGCGACACAATTCTCAAATTCACAAATGGCGTGCCGAGCACCTTCGCTACGGGCCTGACTTTTCCTCGGGGCCTGGCCTTTGACAGCTCGGGCAATCTCTTCGTAGCCGAGGCAATTCAGCCCGGCGACATCTTGAAGTTCTTTCCGGACGGAACGCACACCGTTTTTGCCTCCGGCTTCGGCCGCCCGGAATTCCTCACCTTCGGGCCTCCGCGATAACAGGCCTTGCTCCTGCGCCGCTGCTGCTGCTGCTGCGGCGGCGGCGGCAGGCGCGTTACGTGCAGGATCAGTTCGTCGCAATTGCAAGAGCCGTTAGCGCGCACCGTGCAATCGCCGGAGGAGGAAAGAATGGAAGAACCACAAGTCCCCTGCTTTTTCGAGCCAGCATGTCAATCAGTGTTCATCTGGCGGAAGATTTCCGCATTTTCCGCGTAACCTCAGGCCGAATTTCCGGCTGTACATCTCCAACTGTAATCACACAAAACATGCCAACAAAAAGCGAGCCTCAACAAAGAAAGGAAGAACAAATGAATCCGCTGACTAAGTTCAAAAAAATACTAATTCTGCCACTTCTCATCGCACTGGCGCTCGTCGCCGTCGCCGCGTTAATAGTCGTGCCGGCCCTGGCAACGCCCCCGTCGGGCTTTCACACCACGTATCTTGCCCCGATCGCGCAGTTCGACGAGATCGATGCCTACGCCAAGACCGACGACTGGCAAGCGAAGATCAAGACGAAGGGAGTGTCGGACCTCCACGTCGTAGAGGTCACCGTTGACCCGGGCGGGACGTCCGGCTGGCACAGCCACCCGGGGCCGAGCTTCGGGATCGTCAAGTCCGGCACCGCGACCTTCTACGAGGCTGACGACCCCACCTGCACACCGCACGTGATCCCGACTGGGGGGAGCTTCTTCGAACCAGCCGGCGAGGTGCACATGCTGCGAAACGAAGGCAACGTCCCCCTGGTGAATGTCGTGATGCAGCTCGTTCCAACCGGCGTGGCGAGACGGATCGACGAGCCGAACCCAGGTAATTGCCCATTCTGAGAACGAGAAAGAAGGTGAAGCAGCTCGATGCCCGCTAGCTGGCGCCGCCGCGGCAGCGGGCTCACGGGCCGGAGCGGCGCGGTGGCCTGGGCCGCGGCGGTTCAGCCACTGACCCACGCGCAAGTGGTCAAACGCGCGTTTCTCTTCTCAAGAAAATAAAGCTGTCCGACGACTGGCGTGCTCATGCTTGGATTTTGAAGCCATTGCTGGCCGGAACAGTTTTCCGAGAGCCGCATGCTTGTCACAGGCGCGGCATTGCGCCGCGCAAAGTTCGACGGCTATAGGTTTCGCGTTGCCTGTGTATGAACTACATTTTTTGTGTGAGACGAGTTTCGGAATTTCTGATTCTCGCGGCGCTTGCGACAACCGCTTGCGGGCAGAGACCGACCCCAGCCTCGGATTTCGCGGTTCAGCGTCAGCGCATGATCCAACAGCAGCTGACGACACGCGGTATCAACGACCAACGCGTGCTCGCCGCAATGGCGAAAGTGCCACGCGAAGAATTTGTCACCCCGGAGTCGCGAGCTGCCAGTTATGAAGATGGCCCGTTGCCGATTGGTTATGGTCAAACCATTTCGCAGCCATACATTGTGGCGTTCATGACGGAGCAATTGCGTCCGAAACCGAGCGACCATGTTTTGGAGGTAGGGACTGGCTCAGGTTACCAGGCGGCGATTTTGGCCGAGCTCGTGTCGGAGGTGTACTCCGTCGAGATCGTCGAACCGTTGGCGAAAAACGCCGAGGCGACATTGCAGCGGCTCGGTTACAAAAATGTGCATCTGAAAATCGGTGACGGTTACAAGGGCTGGCCGGAAGCGGGACCCTTCGATGCGATCATCGTGACCTGCGCGCCGGATAAAGTTCCACAGCTGCTCGTCGATCAATTGAAAGACGACGGGCGCATGGTCATTCCTGTCGGCGACCGATTTGCTCAGGAATTGTACCTGCTGGAAAAGAAAAACGGCCAATTAAAACAAAGCGCCACACTGCCGGTGCGTTTCGTGCCGATGACCAGCGAGGCGCAGAAGGCGAAGTAATCAACCGATGAGTTGAGATCACGATCAAAAAATTACCGCGCTGAATGGGTGTTTACGGGCTTGGTTTATTCTGCAGCGATCGCAAAGCCGATACGTCGATTCGAT
>DASPXM010000062.1:0-39410 GCA_035637295.1 Verrucomicrobiia bacterium | reverse complement strand
GATCCGATGGATCGCCTGGCGCGTTTCATAAACCGTTTGGGCGGCTTTCTCTGTGATCGGAAAATCATCCAACAAATGCGCTGGTGGAAGTAGCTCTTTGATTTCCTTAATTCGGAGGTCGTCGGTCTGGTATTTCATGTCAGTTCAACCGCGAGTCGATGATTATAAACCAAAATACCCGGAAATCTAACTAAGCATGAAACCCGTGCCAATGCTCGGTTATTTTTCAAGAGTCTCACGGGCGACGATCGCTAGTAGCAGCGCCGATAACACCAGCAGCGGCGCGTATGCGAGGAAGGGTACACCGGGATTGAACGTGTCACCCAGGTAACCACCGAGTAGGGGTGCGCCGATGCCGCCAGTCTCGGCAATGGTTCGCCTGACCGCTTGCAGTCGGCCGCGCGCGCTCGCGGGAACCACATCGAAAGTCGATGTCGCCAACGAGCCGAGGGATAAGCCATTAGCGATGCCGAGGAACGAGATGAGCACGGCCAGCTGGAAGAAATTTTGGGCAAACGGTATCAGCAAAAAGGCGATCGCTGGAATGCCGGTGCTAGGAACCGTCGCCCACTTTCTGCCGACCTTGTCGATGACGAAGCCCGCCGGGAATATCATCGCGAACACCGATGCGCCGGAAATGGTGAACAGCATCCCCACTTCTTTGGGCGAGAGTCCGAGTTTGGAATTCGCGAGTAGCGGCAGCATGCTTTGGGTCGTCACCCGATGAACGAAGCTCGTCAAGGTGGCGAAGACCAGGACGACGTAAGTCGCGCGAAGCTCGGGATGAATTTGATGAAAGAGCTCGCGCAGCCCGCGCACCTTTTGCCCAAGCGCGGCGATTCCCCAGCCGGTTACACTTATCGAACGCGACGCTGGCTTTTGCGCGGGTCGGGCTTCTTGATTGGCGACGGTCACTCCCAAAAGCACGGATACCGCCGCACATGCCGCATACGCAAAGAAAACGGCGCGAAAAGCGATCGTTTCGGTCAACAGGCCGCAGATTAACGGACCTAGTGCTAATCCAACATTATTGATGCCATGAAAGCCGCTGAGCACTCGGCCTCGTTGTTGGGCGGGGACAAGATCGATCCCGGCAACTTCCCGGGCGATCACCCAAATGCTCTCACCAATGCCGAGCAAAAAGACCAAAACCAAAATGAAACTGAACCAGGGCATGAAGCCTGCCAAGAGCGCGGCCGAGCAAGCGATGGCAGGGCCGGCTGTTAGCGCCGCGCGGGTTCCCAAACGGTCGAGCACCACGCCGCTTACCGGCATCCCCGCGAACCGGCCGACGGCCAAGGCCGTGATCGTTTGTGCCGCCGTGCCGGGGCTGATGTCGAAAGATTTTGCCAGCACAGGAAGCGCCGGAACGATCATTGACCACATCCCAGCAAGGAGTGTGCTCGTATAAAGTGTGATGAGACCGCGGGCCGTCGGGCTGAGTTTGGAGAACCTAGTCATCGGCAAATTTTTACCAAGTCAGCGACTGTTGCCGTGGCGCTTTTTCCCCGTAAGCCGTAGGCTGCTGACGAAGAACATCGCGAACCTAACCCGAGCAGATTTACGCGTCGAAAATTCTTCCAGAGCATGTTAAAGAGACCAAGAGGAAGGATCGAATTAGACACGCCGAGAAAATCTTATGTGTCTACTTGCCACGCATTTCCACTGGGAGCAAGTTGCCGCTCGATGGCGTGCTGGTGATCGGGGACACTAATCAGCGAATCATCGAGCGGTTACTTTACTGACAGTCTCTTTTGCGCTGCTGGAATTATTCCATGCGAACCACGCGTTTTTATATCGGCTTGTTTTTGATCAGCTTCGCGGTCTTGACGTTGGAGATTGTCCAGACACGGATACTTTCCGTCGTCGTCTGGTATCACCTGGCATTTTTGGTGATCAGTCTGGCGATGTTCGGTTTGACCGCCGGCGCCGTCTGGGTCTATCTCAAAGCCGCACGATTCACGGAAAAAACTCTGTCCTATGATCTTGGCTATTTTAGCGGCCTATTTGCATTTGCGACGGCGATTAGCCTCGCCGTGCAGATGACGCTCGCCCCGATAATCACCCGCTTCTTTACGACGGTTTGGATTTGGACCGAGCTCGCGCTCTGCTTGTCCGTGCCGTTTTTCTTCGCCGGTGTGGTCATCAGTCTCGCGCTGACGCGCAGCCCATTTCCAGTTGCGCGGGTTTACGGTGTCGATCTGCTTGGGGCGGCGAGCGGTTCCGTCGGCGCATTGTTGCTGTTGAATGTAACGGATGGACCTTCGGCCGTCCTGTGTATAGCGGTTATTGCATCGGTAGGGGCCATAGCGTTTTCATTTTCCAAGATCGGCGAACTGCCCGAGGTCAAACCGGCGCTCCATGGGTGGCTTTGGAATCGTCAGTGGATTTTTCTTTTGCTCCTTGTGTCCGCTGTCATTAATCCGTTTCTCGAACATGGTCTTCAGCCCATCGCCGTCAAGGGAAAGTTTGAATTTCCTGGCACCCACGCGCTGCGTCAGTGGAATTCCTTCTCTCGGGTGGACGTCAGCCGAGTGTTCAAGGGTCCGCCAATCATGTGGGGACCGTCTCCCAAGATGTTCGAGAAGCGCTGGATCGCTGACCAAGTGGATTTGTTCATCGATGGCGACGCGGGCACCACTGCGTATCGGTTCGACGGAAATTTCGAGAATGTGGAATTTCTAAAGTATGACATCACCAATCTCGCCTATTTTCTTCCCGGTCGCGAACGCGGCGTCGTGATCGGCGTCGGTGGCGGCCGTGATGTTCTATCTGCGGCGCTTTTCGGTCTGAAGGAGATCACGGCGGTCGAGCTAAACCCGATACTTGTAGATCTTCAGTTGCAGGACTCGGGTCTGCTCCACTTCACAAACCTTGCGGCGATTCCCGGCGTTCGCTTTGTCGCCGACGAAGGAAGAAGTTGGTTGGCGCGGAGCCGGGAGTTCTTTGACGTAATCCAGATGAGCTTGGTCGACACTTGGGCGGCGACGGGGGCGGGGGCTTTCACGCTCAGTGAAAATGGTCTCTACACCGTCGATGCGTGGAAAATATTTTTCGGCCGTTTGACTTCGAAAGGAGTTCTAACCGTCAGCCGGTGGTACGATCCGACCGTTCCCGACGAGACCGGCAGAACTGTCAGCCTGGCCGTCGCGACCTTAATGGAGGCGGGCGTACGCGAACCGCGCCGGCATTTGTTTCTCGCGGCGCAACAGCGGATCGCCACTCTCGTGTTGTCAAAGGCGCCGTTGTCAACCAGCGATGTCGAAGCGCTAGAGAAGGCTGCGGCATTTTACGAGCATGAAGTGTTAATTACCCCCAGCCGCCAGCCGGCATCGAGCGCGCTCTCGCGGATCGTCAACGCGGCGGACGCAAAATCGCTCCACGCGTTCACTTCCAACCTTGCCTTTGATCTGACTCCGCCAACGGATGAGCGGCCGTTTTTTTTCAACCAGCTGCCTCTTTCGCGGCCATTGCAAGCGCTGGAGTTTGCGCGCGGCGCTCTGGCAACCACGTCTGAAGGCGGCGGCGTCAGGCGGGGAAATCTTGTGGCCACCGCCACCTTGCTCATTCTTTTCTCGATCGCGTTCGTCTTGGTCGCCGCAGCGCTGATTATTCCTCTTCGAGCGGCGCTCGAGGATGTCGGCAGCCGACTCGTGACCAACGGCACGCTTTACTTTGCGCTGATCGGCATCGGATTTATGACGGTCGAGATCGGCCTGTTGCAGCGCATGAGCGTCTTTCTTGGCCATCCGGTTTACTCGCTGAGCGTGCTTCTTTTCACTCTCATATTGTCGACGGGCATCGGTAGTTTCCTTTCCGAAAAGCTCCAGCTTGGCAGCAGTCCCAGGCTCGTTTCGTGGGGATTTGCCACCAGCGTTTATCTAATAGCTTTGGCGTTTGGTTTGGGGCCGGTATTCGCCGCATATGACGATGCCCTGCTGTTGACGAGGATCGGCCTGTGCATCCTGTTTATCGCCCCAGCCGGCATTTTAATGGGCTTTGGCTTTCCTAGCGGTATGCGGTTGGTTTCGTTCATCGATCCCAAGCCGACGCCATGGTTTTGGGGAATCAACGGCGCAGCAGGCGTGCTCGCTTCCATTGGTTCGGTTGTACTCAGCATCGCGCTGGGGATTAAGGCGACGCTCCTGCTAGGAGCGGTGTGTTATTCTTTATTGATTCCGGTCTCGTTGGCGTTGCTGCGGCCGCAAACGATTACCGCGCGGAGAAAACCGCACAAAACGCAGGTGGCATCCCGCAAAACAGCCAAATCCCCTGCGGCTCGTTCACGCTGATTTCTGACTGCGAGAAAAATATTTCTTTTCGCCAAAGTGCCGTGCCTGAAGCGAAAGGAGTGAGATCAAAACTCTGCGTTTCCCGGCGTGCGTGGAAAGGGAATCACGTCGCGGATGTTTTTGAGACCGGTGAGATACATCATCATGCGCTCCAGCCCGAGGCCGAAGCCAGAGTGGGGCACAGAACCGAAGCGGCGCAGGTCGAAATACCACCAGTATGCTCTCTCATCCAGTCCGACATCGCGCAGCCGTCGCAAAAGCACATCATGGCGTTCTTCTCGCTGGCTGCCGCCGATGATTTCACCGACTCGTGGCACCAGCACGTCCATCGCGCGCACGGTTTTGTCGTCGTCGTTAACCCGCATGTAGAACGCCTTAATGTCCTTCGGATAATCAGTGACGATGACGGGTTTCTTGAACACTTCTTCGGACAGAAATCTCTCGTGCTCGGTTTGCAAATCGTTGCCCCATTTAACGGGAAATTCCCAAGTTCTGCCCGACTTCTCCAATTCTTGAACCGCGTCGGTATAGGTGATGTGGCCGAAGTTCGATTCGGCGACGTGTTCCAAGGTGGCAATCACGGATTTCTCGATGAACTGATTGAAGAACTCGAGATCTTCGCGGCAATGATCGAGCACGTAACGAATCGTGTATTTCAAAAACTCCTCGGCTAATTGTATGTTGTCTAGCAACTCATAAAAGGCCATCTCCGGTTCGATCATCCAAAACTCCGCCAGGTGGCGCGGCGTGTTGCTGTTCTCGGCGCGAAACGTCGGGCCGAAGGTGTACACCTTGGAAAAAGCCAATGCAAAGATTTCGCCCTCGAGTTGGCCGCTCACTGTGAGATAAGCGTGCTTGCCGAAAAAGTCCTGCTGCCAATCGACTTTGCCGTCCGGAGTGCGCGCTGTTTGCTGTAGATTCAGCGTCGTCACGCTAAACATCTGTCCGGCGCCTTCACAGTCCGACGTGGTAATGATCGGTGTTTGTACGTAAATAAAGTCCCGCTCTTGAAAAAAAGTATGGATTGCATGGGTCAGCGCGTTGCGCACGCGGAAGGCCGCGCCGAAAGTGTTGCTGCGCACGCGCAGATGGGAAATCTCGCGGAGAAATTCGAGCGTGTGTCCCTTCTTTTGTAAGGGATAGGTCGCCGGATCGGCGGTGCCGTAGACGTGTATCGACGTGACCTTCAGCTCAACGGCCTGTCCCTTCGCCGGCGACTCGACCAACAATCCAGTGGCGGCAAGGCTGCTGCCGGTTGTCACTTGCTTCAAAGTGTCGTCGGGGACGACGCCCGCATCCACGACTAGTTGTATGCTCTTAAAACGAGAGCCGTCATTCAATTCGATGAAAGTAATGCCCTTGGAGTCGCGCCGCGAGCGCACCCATCCGCGCAGCGTGATTTCACTACCTGTCGCAAGCTGAAAGGCGTTTCTTATCGAAACTACATTGACTGCCATCAATTCAAGTATCGGAGCTTTGGGGAAAATGTCAAACCGAGATCATCGCTGGCGCGAGCACGAGGGATGAGGTGTGGCCGACAGAATTATTTTTTAGCTGCGGTCCGGTCCGTGGGTTCGATCTCTTTGTAATAGAGCGTGTAGTCGTCGCTGATTCGCAAGGTGCGGAGGTCCATTTTCGCCAAATCAGAATTTGATTCTGGAAAATAAGGGTCGGCGAGAAAAACAATACGCTCCGTGCCCGGAGGAGTTTCGACATGTTCCGAAAGGGTCGTTTGGCCATTGCGGGCGCCGAAAACGTACCATTTTTGCCCGCGAAGGTTACTTTGCTGGTCTGCGAGATAGACCAGGTACTCCGGTAGGTAGTATTGGGTGTGACGGTAACCCGAAAATGTGGATCTTTGGCGTCCTAAAATTACTGTGCCTTGGCTGGGAAAATTATTCCTGATGCCCGAAAAGATCGCCGCGAGCAAACGCTCGTGGGTTCGCAGTCCCGACACGGAGAAACCGCTGCTAGCGAGACAAAATACAACGCTGTTAGCGACCACGATTAATGCCAAAATGAAAGTCGGCGCGTGCACTCCGGCGAGTGTGGAAAAACCGGCCAGTTTCTTTACGACCTCTAGCGCTTGTCGCACGGCGGGGGGAGTCAGCAACAAAAACGCCGGCACTATCACGAGACCGTAGGAGTATTTGTAGGGAGGGATAAAGACGAGACCAAAGAATAGCAATGCGGGGGCTAACCATAAAGTAAAAAATAGTAGTTTATTTCCCGCCAATTCCCGCCATTCGCCGGTTCGGAAAAGAGCGTAGGCGCTGAATAGCAAAAAAATCGTCCCTATGCCGAGGCCGTAGGATAGAAAACCGAGCAAAGTGAGAAGCGTATCAAACGGCGATGACAACTCCGAGTGCCAAATCGATTGGGGAGCGTTGTTATACTGCCATAGTTCCGAAAGGGCTGAAAAATATCGCGCGCTGCCTCCCGTGGCAATCAACATCGGTACGAACCACAACATGAGTGTGAGGATCAGCAGCAGTGAAGCTATTGCAAAAGTCCGCCAATCGGCTTTCGCGAAACCGAGCAACCAGAGCGGACCCAGAAATACCAAGAGGTCTTGACGGAATCCTGCTGCAACCCCTAGCACAATAGAAAACAGGTAAATCCAGCGGCCTCGTTCGTTGAGCAAGCGCCAGGCGAAAAGCCCGATTAGACTTGCGAAGCATGCGGCGACAACATAGGTCAGTGCTACTTCGCCAAAGAACCAAAACAGCGGACTGGTTGCAGTGAGAAGTGCCGCCCACCAACCTTCTCGACGGCCAAAGATCGCGCTGCCGAGGTTGTAAATGACGGCAACGGTTAGAGCGCTGGCAACAATGCTGATCCATACGAGGCTTACATTGGCGTCTCGAACAAAGTAATTGATCAATCGCGCGGTATAAACGTAGAGAAAATAACCAGGCGGGTGAGGTTGATTCAGATACACGTCGTAATCGCGCATCCCTAGGGCGAACTGCACAGAATCGTGATCGTAAAGGAAATGGCTGCGGAACGGCAGACGAGTGAGTAGCGTCAAAAAGAAAAAAATTAGCGTCTGAAAGCGCCAATTCTCATCCGTGTTCACCAGCCGGTGATGGAAGTAGCTAACAAGCCGGTTTCCCATTTTACAGTCGGTCCCTTGATCTGTCGTGAGGAGAAATTGTAAGCCGCTAGAGGTACTAGGTCAAAGGCGCCGTTTGCAAGCTTCTTGAGCAGCCAGTTTTTATCGATCGCTAGAATGGCCGTCGGCTTTTCGTAAGAAACTGGCGTTCATAAAGAGATTGAAGCTCGGCGAGCGTCGTGATCTGTCCCGGGCCTTTGTCGTCGCGGATTCTTGTGATGCGCGCAAAACGCAGTGCGAACCCCGAGCTGTACTGTGGGCTACGCTGTATTTCATTGTAAGTGACCTCGACGACAACCTCGGGCCGTACGGCGACTGTATAGCCGTCATCACTCAACTGAAGCGACTGCAGCCTGGCAGTCATCTCGACAAACTGCTTATCGGTGAGACCCTTAAAAGTTTTGCCCACCGGGGTGTATCCTCCGGCGTTATCGGCAACCGCAAGATGATAATTAGAGAGCCAGCCGCGTCTTCTTCCCGAACCTCTGTCGGCGGCTAAGATCACGCAATCGATACTTTCTGCCAGTTTCACTTTGAACCAGAGCTTGCCGCGGTTGCCGGGCATGTACGGGCTGCTTAGGGCCTTGGCCATCAGTCCTTCATGGCCTGCGGAGATGGATTCCTGCAGGAAAGATTCGGCTGCCTTTTTCTCCCTGACGATTCGTCGCGCTGCCAAATATTTGCTGGCGGAAATTTCGCCGAGCTTCTGCCAGCGCGCCTCATAGGGCTCATCGATGAGCGAGCGACCGTCTAAATAGAGGCAATCGAATAGGTAAAGCGAAAGCGGGATTTCGCCAGCCGCGGTTTCAATTCCGTGAACACGTCGGAAGCGGCGCATGAGTTCTTGGAAAGGAAACGGCCGGCCGTCTGTTCCTGTCGCCACGACCTCAGCGTCGAGGATGAAGGAATCGCCCTGTAGATTGTTTTGGGCGATTTCGACGATTTCCGGCTGACTTTGGGTTACTTCTGTCAGGCGGCGGCTCCATATACGCGTCTTCTCGCGGTCTTTGTGAATCTGCACTCGCGCTCCATCGTACTTATACTCGAGCGCTGTATTCCCGTCGTGAGCTTTAAGAATCTCATCGAAGTCTTGGGAAAGTTCAGAAAGCATCGGCAGCAGCGGAACGAACAGTTTAATATCGACTTGCTGCAGGCTGGCCGCCTGTCCCTGCGTTAAAGCGATTGTTGCGACTTCTGCGAGATCCGAGAGAAAAAGCGCAGCGCGGCGCACAGTTTTGAGCTCGCTGGCGGAGGCTCGGGCAATCGCCTCCTGGATAAGACCGTCGTGCAACCCGATGCGCAGCTCATTATGCAGTAGGCGAAACAAAATCGGCCGCTCGTGGGTGGAAGCCATTTCAACGAGCTCTCTGAGCCGAGTGTATTTCTGCTCGCGCGAACCTTTTCCGCTCGCTTCCGCTATTTGCGCAAACCCTTCCGCGACGTCCTTAATCTTGAGCGGAGGTACGACAGACGTCTCGTTTTCTGGCACCTCAGCGGCGTGAGAAAAGGCTCCCGGTCCGATGTCGAGAGTCCTGGGATCGGAAACCGGAAATGGGCGGCCGGACAAAAATGCGACGCCAGGACGAATTTCATCCGGCTCCAAGCGACGGAGGTAATCCGCTGCCGCGGCAATCTTGGCCAGGCGGCTCGGGGTTTTTTCTAGCTCGTAACAGAGCGAGGCAAAATCAGAAAAGTTCACTAATCATATTCTAACACGCCGATCAAAGAGCAAAACCGCCGAAGCGGTTTTATTTAAGGGGACATTTAACCCGATAATGCCTTCCTTGATCGTTTAGCTCCGGTGACGCGGGCACATGCTGAAAATATTGAGCTGATGATCCGGGGGTGAGAAACCCGGTCGGGCGGTCATCCCAATGGACGCAGCCCGACCAGCAATATTCCGACGACTACTGTGCTGGCTTGACTGTGATGCGCATAACACTCGAAGCCTGCGAATACGATTTCCGGTCCTGGACTTTTTGTACAACACCGTTCTCCGCTTTTCCGGTGTTCGGGGCCTTTTGGCGCGGGCCTTGATCCGAGCCGATGCCAGGCTCCTGATCGACTTCGGTCCCCGCGTTCCACAGGATGATTTGTGAGGTAATGTCGCCGTTGATGGCTTTGCCGTCTTTGAACAGTTCGATGCCTGACTCGTCGGGGGCGTAGAACCAATCATTGGACTGCCCCATCATGAGAGTCATGGACAATCGGTCGCCCGGCACTGCGGAGATAGTCATTTCGTACGCGGCACCGGGAGTGATCGGCCCGGGGCCGCTGGCCCCAACCGGAGTGTTGAAAACCATGACCGACTTAATTCCCTTGGCGCCTTCGAGGGATTTGGCGAGTATGCCTGGATCGCCGTCCTCGGACTGGGCTTCGAGACCTTTGCCGCGATCCTTTTTGCCCGCTGTGAAGATTGGCGCGTTGTCCGTATGAACGACAGCCATGCCGGGCGAAAAAGCCAGCGACCACTTTACACCGTTCGACGCCGTGAACGAATCGGGCTTCGTCGTGTTTTCGACTCGAATCGTAACCTGGGGCGGCTTATCGCCATTCCCTGAGGCAGTTCCTGCGATCCCTAAAAATGCGCCGATTGCTACACCTAAGGCCGCTCCAACGACACCTAAAAAGGCGTCTACAGCTACACCTAATATTCTTGTAAACACTTTCGGTCCCTCCATCTCATGGTTATTTTGTCGACGCTGCTAAATCCTGTTACACTCAAACCGGTTCTTGCCAGATTGGATGCTGGTGTCGAACAAATGGATGCAGAGTTGGCCGAGTCGATAGGTGTGGGCACAAGGCGGAAAGAATCGCTTCGAGCCAGCCGGTCGTCTAATTAAGTGGGAAAGGAGACGATTATGACACGACGTGGATTACTACAGGGGCTATTGGCGGGAGGGATCTGGTCCGCATTAAAAGGACAAGTATCTGCGGCGCAACTATCGTCGATGAAAGAAGTTGAGGCGCTGCAAAATAACTGGAAGGCGCTTCTGGCCGAAGGAATATCGGTGCCGCGGCCCACGGAGCAACTCAAATTGACCAAAGAAGAATGGCGCAAGCGTTTGGACCCCAACCAGTTTCATGTTCTGCGCGAGGAGGGCACTGAGCAACCTGGCACGAGCCCGTTGAACAACGAAAAACGGCCTGGCATTTTTACCTGCGCAGGTTGCGGTTTGCCGCTCTTTACGTCCGAGATGAAATATGAAAGCGGCACCGGCTGGCCGAGTTTTTTCACGACAATTCCCGGCGCCTTCGAGAACAGCACGGATTTCAAACTGATTCTGCCGCGCACCGAATATCATTGCGTCCGCTGTGGCGGGCACCACGGCCATGTCTTTAACGACGGCCCGCAGCCCACGGGCAAACGCTGGTGCAACAACGGCGTCGCACTGAAGTTTATTCCGAAGGTCGGTAAGATTTGATGACTACGGGTACGTAACTGAGCACATAGCTTGGTGTTGTTGGTTGATGACGAAATGTAGTCCCGCTTGCTCTCACGCTAATTTCTCTTGTCTCCACAGGCGGATCAGCCTCAGGTCGAAGCGGGCGAGGGAATCAGAATTCGCAACGCGGTATTTTCTCTTTTAGAATCCCGCGCCCTTCGTCATTAGCTTCCAATTGGTAAGCAAAGTTTTGCATGTGAAACTCCTTTCGCTGGAGGCGATTTATGGGTTGGATAAGAAATCAATCACTTCGCCTGGACAAATCTCCAACAACTGGGTTGGGCCGAATACCGGGAATGTTCAACGGCATGCGATAGAGGCTCGCTTGCGCTGTCATATAGAGTGTCTTGCCGTCGTCGCCGCCCCAGGCGAGGTTGTGCGGATGCTTAGGGGGAATGATTGTCCCGAGATGTTTGCCTTCAGGGGAGATGATCCATAATCCGCCGGGACCGGAAACATAGAGGTTGCCTTCCCGGTCGAGTTTGATGCCATCAAGTGCATCTTCGCCCGGCGCTTTGGTCATGTCGAAGAAGACCTTGCTGTTGGACAACGAGCCATCGACGCCGACTTCGTAGCGCATGATTATTTTTTTTTCTGGGTCCCAATTGCCGACGTAAAGATATTTTTCGTCGGGTGAGAAGGCGATGCCGTTCGGTCCCTTAAGGTCAGTGCTGACGAGTTTGAGCTTGCCGTCTTTCAAACTAAAAACGCCGCTGTACGGAAGCTCTTTGCGCGGGTCGTCGTAGAATTTGGGTAAACCGAACGGCGGATCCGTGAAGAACAGCGTGCCGTCCGAGCGGTAGACGAGATCGTTGGGACTGTTCAAACGCTTGCCCTGATATTGGTCGGCCAGCACCGTGACGCGGCCATCTTTTTCGACTCGCGCGACCCGATGATTGCCATGCTCATTGATGGTCAGTCTGCCTTGCGGGTCGAGCGTCAGACCGTTGGAGCCGGGTTGAAAATATTCCGCGATGTCCTTGCCCGCGTAGCCGCTGTTCATTTTGAATACCGACAGCTTCGCGTCGGCAGCAATGTACTTGTAAATCGTATTGGCATTGGGGTCGCTGAAGAGCAGGTAACCACCCTTCAACCAGATTGGTCCCTCGGTAAACTGAAAGCCTTCGGCCAATTTAAAAATCTTCGGGTTTGCCGGCACAATCGCATCGATGGCGGGATCGAGCCGTATTACTTCGACGTTCACTTCGTGCGGCCCGACGGCAATGGGGCCGGCCGGCACTTTGTGAAATTCGAGCTTCGCATACTTCATGTAGATGTAATTGGTCGGCGGATTCGATATCGGGCCATTCACTCCGAAAATCGCCAGTTGGATCGTTTGCCTCGGTTTTACGCCGCGGCCGATGATAAGCCGATTTTCCGCGTTCCAGCCTTTGATCACCGAGCCGCCGCTTTGTCCCGCGGCGCGGGGAATCTCGCCATCGACCCAGACCTCCGCGTAATCGTCGAGCGAAGTCGAAAAGACCAAAGTCGAGCCGGTCGGATCGAAACTGCCCACGCGTTCCGGCACGGTGATTTTGATTCGATACCAGTTAAAGGCAAGTTTGCCGGCGGACCGACGTTTATCGAGGGTCGTCGGATCGATGACTTCCCACTTGGAATCATCGAAGTCGGCGCGGCCCGCGTGGGGGGTGAAGTCGTAGGCTCTATTCGGTGTCCTCCCCGGCTGGCCGTCCGCACCGGCGGCTTTGAAATCGATTTCAATAATTTTTGTATCGCTGTAGCGCCAGTTGCCCTTGACGACTTGCACGCCATCATTGCCTGCCAAGTTGATTGTCGCCTCCGGTTTGCGTTTGGCGAGTGTTTCGTCCAATGATGCGGCACGTGCGAATGTGGCGGCAAACAATAGCAAGGCGGTGAGAATTATTGCGATACTGATCTGATCTGCCGCACTATTGGCTTTCTCTCCCTTGACGGAAGAGGATTGAGGCGAGGGCGCCTGATTATTTCCCCTCACCCTTGCCCACTCCCGCAAGGGGAGAGGGAATTCCTGTTTGAGCGAGCGGTGATGATTAAATACTCTCTCTGGTCTGTGTAAAATGTTTCGCATCTTCATGGTTGGAACCTCAGTTGGCTGATCGGACTTTGACGACGTAATAATTGATGGGTTTGTTAACTTCTTTGAACCAATGGGGCGTGCCGTTGGGGATGACGACCACGTCACCCTCGGTGATCGTGCGGCTTTCGCCGTCTTTGGATTCCCTGCCGCGGATTTCTTCCGGCTCGATGGTCTTGCCGTCCATGACCGTGCCGCCGGTGACGAGCGTCGCGGAGCCTTCGAGCATGTAGATGATATCCGTGTCGCGTGTGTGCACCTCGACGATGCCGGGTTTATCGCGATGACTGGCGTCGATCTTGTAATTCATTCCCCGAATCAAAGGTATTCCTTTGACGAACGCCTCATTCACTTGCTTTGCCGGCAAGTGTGTGACGGGCGACGCCGGCGATCTCATCGCGGCCTCGAAGGCGGCAGCGCCGGCGACCGCGATGTCCTCATCTTCTTGCGGCGTATTTCCGCTTACGCCGATGGCGCCGACCACTTTGCCATCGGAAATGAGCGGCACACCGCCCTGAAGGGGTGTCGCTCCGGGAAGCGCGAGGGCGGCAACACGCCCGTTCTTAACCTGGTCTTCGAAGACTTTACTCGGGCGACGAAAAATCGCCGCGGTGCGGGCTTTACCGATACCTACGTCGACGCTCGCCACCTGAGTGTCGTTGAGACGCTTCAGCACCAGTGGATAGCCGCCGTCGTCAACGACCACGATAACGACGGTCGCGTTTCTCTTTTTGGCTTCTGTTTCCGCTGCGGCGGCGATCTTGTCGGCGGCCTCGAGAGTTAGAACTTTTTTCTCCAGGAGTTGGGCGCGAACGAGAGCCGGGGGCAACAAAGCCAACGCTAGTACAAGCATAGTCTTAATAATTTTCATGATGGGTTCCTTTCGTGATTTTGCGAGAGGGAAATTACTGCTCTTGGGCCGAAGTCGTGGCCAGAGCATTAGCGCCGGCAATGGCAAGCTCTTCATCCTGCTGCGCGCTTGCGGCGCCGCTGACGCCGACCGCTCCAACGATTTGCCCGTCGACGATAATCGGAATGCCACCCTGAAGAGGCGTGAAGTCATTGAGAGTGGTCATCGCCGTTCGCCCTTTATTGATTACGTCTTCGAAAAACTTCGTCGGGCGTTTGAACAGCACGGCGGTGCGCGCCTTGCCGATCGAAATGTTGGCGCCGGCGGCAAAAGTGTTGTCCAGGCGCTCGACGGCGACGAGATTGCCGCCTTCGTCGACCACGGCAATGGCTCCCCCTGGTGCGCTTTTGCTTTTGGCTTCGGCAATCGCGGCGGCGATAACTTTCTTAGCGCCGTCTAGGGTCAAACCTTTCTTATCGACGGTCTGAGCAAGAGTTGGGGAATAAAGCGCGAGCCCGAGTAGCAAACTGCCGGTGCCGGCAAAAAGGGTTTTCATTTTTGTCCCCCTGTTAATTTATTTCGAACTATTTCAGGCCGGCTCCCTGGCCGACCACAGCCAGAGTCCGCTCCATTGCCGAATTAGATGCGGCATTATTGAGAAGAGATGCGAACGGACTACGTGGGAGAAAGGGAGCGGTGAAGTGCTAGAGACAAGAGATAGAGAGATAGAAGGGCGCCGATGGTCCTCGACGGCGGTTTAGCGCCGTTCGAAGGGATTCGATCGGGGTAAAGGCTTGGAGAAGGCGAGCTTGGTAGGTCTACGCAGACTGAGGTGCGGCAGATTCTTCCCAGCGTGGCTGTACACCGGCCATATGGAGCGATGCCAGCACGCGTTTGGGTTCGCCGAGGTCGTTCCATCTAACACCGGTGACTCTCAACACCGCGAGCCGTTTCGGCAGTAGCGCGAGCACCCGATGAGAAAAGTTTGTTTCTTCCAGAAGCCGGTAAAGTTTGCTTACCGCCTTGGCCTCGGCATCAGTACCGAAAAGAGGGTTTAGGCAAGCGAAGACGCGATAAAGGGTTGGTGTGGCGCTCTGGATAATTTCAAGCAATGCTCGCACCGATGCGACCATTACGAAGCTATTCCACAAGCAGCCGCGCAGCTGCAGAACTTGAGCCAAGACTTGATTGGGCTTCTCCCAAAAGCGGCGGACGCCAAAAACGCTCGCGTGTCCTCTGATCAAAGCCGTGGGTTCGATCCATCCGTATTCAACTTCGGGGCTTTCGGGTTCGACACCGAGCAATATCACAAGGTTCCGTCTAAGGTATGCGGTGTCAAGTGCCGTACGAGTATGGGCCATGAACCGCCAATCGTCAGAGACATAATGATCAGAGGGAAAGAAAGCAACGATGGCTTGGGGATCAGCCGCGGCGATTCTCAGTAGACTGTAGAGGATGGCGGGGGCGGTGCCGGCGTTACACGGCTGGACGACCAGATTGGCAGCATTCGTATCCGCAAGAATCTGACCGTAGTAGGGCTCGTGAACGCGGTTGACAACGTAGAGCGTTCGCTCTTTCGCCAATTGCAATGCAGCGCGTCTCTGAGTTTCCTCGAGCAGGGTCGCCCCGCCGAGCACGGAACAGAACTGTTTGGGTCGTTCATCGCCGGTGATCTTGCGAGTCAAAGGCTTGAGGCGAGTGCCATCTCCGCCAGCCAAGATCACCCCCCATTCATGTTTGTATCGTCTCGATGCGCCGGTAACTTTGTCCGTGCCCGCTTGGTGAATCATGGTTACCTCGTGAAAGCTTTGGGGGTATATCGGACGATTTTCTTTAATCGCTGCGGCCTTCGAGCAATTGAATCGGGGTTTCAACCGATTACGCATTGGATGTCAGCAGCGGGGTAAAGGATGCCAAAGTTTTGAGAAAAATTTCATTCAGTGGGAGCGCCTCCGCCTGCGCTTAACCTCAATTTTTGCTCATCCCGAGGACCATCCGCGTTAGGAATTACCAGCTGCGCGTACCTCCTAACCGGTAAAGTGCTGCGCCGAGCGTGACCGGCTAAAGTTTGCCTATCGCGCTGCCCGCTTGCGAGGTCACGTTCAGCTTCGATCTCTATAAGGATGTTACGGCTCCCCGGTTAATTCCGGGTTTCGCGCAGGTTAAGACTTAGATCCGGTAGGGTAACTCGGGATTTTTGGAAGTAGTTTTCCGCGATCGTGATCAGCTGTCATCACTGGCTGTATCGGAGCCGTGCTTCATCACGGCGCGCCCGATCAATTTCCTCATCGATGGCGCTTAAGCCGAACTCTCCCGAACTAGTCGGGCTTGCTCATCGCCGGTTTGCCGCAGAAAATGCAACGTTTGCTGTTTTCATGATGGAGCTTGGCGCAGCCGACGTGCCCAGCTCCTCGAATGTGAAGATATACCTCTGCCGCCGACAACATGCCAATGAGCGGCGCGGTGCAATAGATCCACAAATCGGCCCAATGCCATGCCGCAACTGCCGAGGCGAAACTACGTGCCGGATTCATGCTCATACCGGAGATCGGCGCTTCGAATGTGATGTAAATCATTACCAATGCGCCGGCGCAAAGCCCGGTTAGTTTGTGCAGCCGCGAGTTATTCGAGACGTATAGGATGACCGTCATCAGGATGAACGCAATCGCGACCTCTGCGACGAATGCCGCAGTTGCTCCCGCATATCCGGGTGCCGTCACGACATAGTTGACTGAAGGGTGCGACGCCCACGTCGAAAGCACCGTTGAAGCCGCCAACGCGCCCAGCAAGCCGCCGACAAACTGAAACACCACATAAGAGGCTGCATCGCACTTTTTGATCTTGCCGAGCCTAAAGAAGGTAATCGTCGTCGACGGATTGATGTGGGCACCGGATTGTTTTCCCCACGGTGAATAGATGATCGCGATCGCGGTGCCGCCCATGGCCGACCCCATCAAAAAGCGTCGCAGCAGCGGATTGGGAATCGCCTGGTGAATCAGCGAAGCGGGATGTTCAAGAATCGTACCGAAGATAAATGCCGAGACCATGAAGAGCGCAAGGCAGGCGCCTTCGATGAGATACTCAGGCCAATGGCGCTTAAGAGCGTCGATCATGCTCTGATCGTGAACCACGGATGCAAGCGTCGGGATGATCCGAATTAGTTGAACTTGTCGATCAGTCAGACGTCAATTGAGAGTGATGACGTTTTTGATACCGCTGCTACGTCCGACCAGGAGATCCTGATAATTCTCCATCGGAAAACGGCCGGTAATAGTCGCGCGCAGGGCCTGAGGCCAGCGCTGTGAAAAGATCCCGACGTCTCGTATGGAAGCTTCGAAGGCGTCACGTCCTGCGTTGACCGTGCCGAAGACGACCTGGTTTTTGAGCACGAGGTTACGCATCATGAGATCGGTATCCACTTCGATCGGGCCTTTTCGGCCGGGAACGCCGGTAAAAATAAATACGCCGTTGGTGCCCAGTAGCTTGATCATATCGAAGGCTAGTCGCGAGGCGCCAGTCGCTTCGTAAACTAGATCGACGTTGCCGACTTCTTGTACCAAGGCTTCCGGAGAATGGGTTTCCGCCGATATGTACTTGGCGCCGATCATTTTCAAAACGTCGGCCTTGGGATTCGGTACCGGCTCGCGGGCGTAAACGTAGGTGTCAAAATCGTTATTCACAAGTGCCATGGCGCCCAATAGGCCGACCGGTCCGGCGCCGAGAACGACCGCGCGGTGGCAGTGTGCTGGGGCTTTGCCGGGCTGTATGGGGCAGCTCCAGGGTAGACGTTGCTGCACGTCCCACATTTGGATAAGGGCTTTTTCCGCGATGGTGAGCGGTTCAACGAGCACCGCCACATCTCGCAGCTCATTTGGAACCGGATTCATGTACTTCTCGTCATCGACAACGTACTGCGCCATGAAGCCGTGCTGCTGTTTAATGCCCCTTTCGGTGAAGTCGCCGGTGAAACAGAAATCCTGGCGGCTGTTGATGCAAGCCACGCAATCACTGTGTGGGCATGGGCGTCGAACCATGGGTACGACCAAGTCGCCGACTTTTACGCGACTCACCTCGGGGCCGACTTCAACCACTTCACCGAGGGATTCGTGCCCGATGACCAAATACTCAGTGTCCGTCGGCGGCGTGCCATACTCGAAAGCACAGATCTCTTTGTCGGTGCCGCAGACGCCGGCTTCGATCATGCGCAGCTTGACGTCCGACGGCGACGAAATTTTTGGCTCCGGCTGGTCGATGAGGCTGACTTGTTTTGCTTTGGGTATTACGGCGATGGCTCGCATAAGTTGTTCTCCTGTCGATGGCCGGTATCGGCATTTTCGGCCGCGGCTAGTGTGTTAGATGCGCGACAAGCGACAAAAGGATGCGCGCCGGAAATTAGCTCCGCGTTGATTGACCCGGCGTCGGGTGCAGCAAGGACTGACGCGTCCGGTGCAATTGCCTCGGACTCAACAAAAATGTCCGGGTAAGCTCGATGGTTTTTTTGTAGGTTTGTAAAAATGCCGTGCAGTCGCTGCAAGCTTTGAGGTGAGTTTCAAACGCCGATAGTTCTTCAAGATCGAGACGGGAAGCTAGGTAATCGGCGCTGAATTCAACTACTCTTTTGCACGTGTTGGGTGCCTCACCAAAACTACGGGACCGCGTCGTGATTCGGGAACCGATGGTTTTTTTACCAGCAATACGATGACGGTTCCGGCGGTCCAATGTGGTAATGGCGCGAATGGCTGTGCCCCCCCTTAGTCTGAGCTCGAACTTGTGATCCCTTTTACCTGGGGCTGAGCGTGGTCTAGGGACCGGCTCGCCGAATTCCGTGCGACCACTGTGAGGTGGCCGCGAGTCGAACCGGAGTCAACGACCGCACCAGCCTGACGTTGTAGCAGTCGAAGATGTTCTTCAACGCCGCGAGCACCAAGGTGTCATCTTTCGTCAGGTTGGTAAGCTCTTGGAGCAGATCCATGAAAGTCGTCGTGATCAAGGTTGTCTTTGGCCGGACCGCTCGTGTCAATTCCGTCGGTTTTAGTTTCACGTTTTCCCTCCCAAGTATTGCGCTGGTAGATTAGATGCCCCGGCTCGCTGGAAAGTTACACAGCCAAGAGGCTTGGCAGACGAAAGCGGAGTTTGGATCGGTCAAAAGGCGGGAGAAACGATTAAACGTATACCGTGGCTCGGCGGGGCGCCGATCCTCCGCGCGCGAGGCTTTATTCCTCGGATTACGCCGCGTCGACGCTTTTCCGCCGCTCCCAGATTATTTGGATCTGTCGTCGAGTAAAGTTATGATCTGATCGCGCAATTCGAGCTACATCGTGCGCAACTCGCGAGTGTCTCTTGGCTTTCTGTTGCCTTTCAGAAGTGCGGCACGCTCGTGGTCGCGAATCTGGTCCAATCGAGCCTGAAACCACGTAGCTCGCGGCCAAGCCCAACGAACCTGCGGCAACTGGTCGCCATTGTAATAGCCTTCATTCACCGGACTTTGGCTGAAAACGGCTTCCCAAGTGTTCATGATCTACTCCCTCCTCGCTATGATTCTACGTTGGTGTCCCGGAAAACGGATGCCCCGGGAGCGATTCGGCTTTTAAAAATTAGCCAGCCTGCAATACTTGCATTTTGCTGAAGTGTAAGCAAGCAAGATTGATCAGCCAGTGAACTGGCTCGCGAGATAAAACAAACAGGCGAGGATTCGTTGCATTTTCTTGCGTAAGAAAGCGAGCACGTTATTGCGAACTTTGGCAGGAATCGCTGGATAACTAATTGAGCCCGCGACCGACACGGTTTTCTTATAGGTGGTTAAAAAATTTACGCAGTCGGGACAGATCCTCAAATGCTGCTCGAACTCGCGCGTGAGGCGCGGACTGAGCCGGTCAGTTACGTAATTAAAGATCAATGCACTCATCTGCTTGCAGGTTTTGCCAGTCGGCCTCTTGGGGGCCCGCGTTCGCTTTGGCATATCGCGATCCTTCTTCTACTCAGGCTGCGGAATAGCCGAGCTGTACGGCCAATTTTCCGCGCAAGAAGAGCCGGGCGCGGTGCAGCCTGGTCTTTACCGCCGATACGGTAAGCCCCAGTGTAGCAGCGATTTCCTTGTCGCAAAGACTCTCGAGATCGCTCAGCACGACAACGCTCTTATCGAGTGGTTTCAATTGAGCCAAAGCCTGCGCCAGCAACTTTTGCAATTCATGCTTGGCGTATTTCTCATCGAGCGTGTCGGACCAGTCTACTACTGGACGAACTGAGTGGTGTCCGTCTTCTTGAAACTTGGGCAAGAATTCCTCGTATTCGACCTCTTTGTTCTTTTTGCTTCGGCGGATCTTGCCCAGCGCGGCGTTCACTGTCAGCCGGTAAAGCCAAGTCGAGAACTGGGAATTGCCTTGGAAGGATTTGGCTTTTCGATAGACCGTCCAGAAAACGTCTTGGATCACTTCTTCCGTATCGGCGGCTTCTCCAAGAATGCGATGCGCGATATTGTAAAGCTTCGCCGAATAGAGGTTGAAAGCCTGTTCCAGCGCGCTCTGGTCGCCCGCTTTGAGTCTGGTGATCAGGCTCGCGTCCGCCTCCGCTGTGTTGCCGCGCCGCGGCGAAATACCAGTCCTAGCTTGCGCCGGCCGTCGGGCAGTGCGCGGCGACCCTGTGGTCTGCGCCTCGGCAAAGTTAGTCTGAGCGGCAAAATGATTCTCAGCTGACATAAACGCCTCCTCGTTTTCTGACACAGGTCCGTCAAGACATCCCTGTTTCATTCCCCTGCCTCTCCGTTACCGATAGTTTCCAAAAGCATTGCGATGAATGGCGAGCAGTGAATGATTCTTAGATCGTCGCCGCGCAGCTTCATAAGTTCGCGCGCCGCTTGATCGTTCATGAATTCGACGCCGCCCATATCGACGATGATGGTTCGCCCGACGCCATCACGATGAGTGGAAAGGGCATTGGCCAACTCGTCAAACTCCTCATTCGATAGCGTGCCGTCGAGTCTGAGTCTTACCGTTTTCTCGTTCTCAAAGTTCTCGGTGATTCTGAGCATTGTGTGCAACTCCGTGCGATTTGATGAGAACATAGGGCAGAGATTGTGCCAACGTGTTAACTAGCCGAAATTATTAAAAAATTTGGTTTTTTCAGACAGGAGCTGGTGATATTTCGCTGTGATATTTCGCGACGGTTGCGAAATATCGCGGCGAGCGCTATGTAGGCTGATGGCCAGAAGGTCAGAGGAGACTTGGGCGGGTGTTCAAAAAAGAGGTTGCGCTAAATAAACAAGGCAAGACCTTAATGAGCGAGAATAACGAATCGAGCTGCGCCGAAGAACTGCTGCGCAGAGTAACCGAAGGCACTGCCGCTTTGACCGGCAGCGATTTTTTTCACTCAATGGTGCGCCACCTGGCCAATGCGCTGATGGTTCGTTACGCGTTCATCGCCGAATGCACTAACGGGCCCAACTCGCGAGTGCATACCTTGGCCTTTTGGAACGGCGAAGATTCTACCGAGGACATCGCCTTCGATATCCATGGCACGCCGTGCGAGAACGTGATCGCCGGGCAAGTCTGCACCTATCCAGAGCGGCTCCAGTCGCTCTTTCCTGAGGACAAAGATCTTGTCAGTCTCGCAGCCGAAGGTTATTTGGGGGCACCGCTGTTTGGCGCTGGGGGGCACGTCATCGGACACTTGGCCGTGTTCGACATCAAACCGATGAAAGTCTCGCCAGCCGAGGTATCGATCTTGAAAATCTTCGCCGCCCGGGCGGGCGCTGAGCTGGAGCGGGTACGCGCCCAAAGAGATGTCACTCTGCGAAACGCGGAGCTTGCCGCGCTGCTTGATATCAAGCAGGCGATTGGCCGCCATCTGGAGCGCGATCAATTGTTCGGCGCCATTGCCGGCTGTCTGAAGAGCTTGGTACCGACCGAGCACTTTGGTATCGAGTTGCCGATTGAGGGCGACAAACTGCAAGGGCATATCCTATCGACGATCCCGACGGACGGCGCGCCGACTGAGCCGACGGTGTTGCCGGCACCGGGCACTGCTTGTGACTGGGTAGTGCGGAACCGAGTCTGGTTCGTCGCTGATTCCCGGGACGAGTTTCGCGAGCGTTTTCCGGTCACCTTTGAAGTTATGACGAGCCAAGAAATGGAATCCCTCTGTGCGCTCCCATTGGTCAGCAACGATCATGTCCACGGCGCGTTGTTCTTTATGGCGGCCGCCAAAGGCGCCTACCGGGATGTGCGGCGGGAATTTCTCGATCAAGTGGCTAGCCAGATCGTCATAGCCATCGAAAACATGAAGTCCTTCGAAGAGATCGCAACTCTCAACAGGGCCATTGTGGACAGCACTGCCCGCCAACGAACGATTCTCGATATTAACAACGCTATCGTGACCAAGCTAACCCGCGACGAGGTTTTTCGGGCAATCTGCAACGCTTTGGGTCGAGTCGTACAGTACGATCGCATCGCGCTTTCGCTCTATGACGTTGAAACCGGCGCCTTGCGCCTGGTCGCTTACGAAGGGCCACTACGAACCAACTATTCTCCGGTGGGCAACGTACACGATCCTGACGATAGTCACGTAAGCTGGGTGTTCGCTCACCAGCGGCCTCTGTTGCGGAGCGATCTGGAGACCGAAAGACAGTTTTCTTCAGAAGAACGGGCGGTGAAGAATGGTTTTCGCTCGTTGTGCGCGCTGCCTTTGGTGGTGCGCGCGCGCAGCATCGGTGCCATTACGGTTGCGAGTCTCAACAATCGGCAATACAAGCAGTCCGACGCCAATTTTCTAATGGAGATCGCGAATCAAATCGCCATCGCCGTGGATAATTTGCGGGCGCATGAGGAAACCGAGGCGTTGAAGGCGAGATTCGAAGCGGAAGCGGTTTATCTCCAAGAAGAAATCAAGACCGAGCACAACTTCGAAGAGATCATCGGTCAGAGCGCATCGTTACGAGACGTGTTGCGAAAAGTCGAGCAGGTGGCGCCAACCGAAGCAACGGTGTTGATTCGCGGCGAAACCGGCACGGGGAAGGAGCTTCTGGCGCGCGCCGTCCATGATCGGAGCCGGCGCAAGGATCGACCCCTGGTCAAAGTGAATTGCGGCTCGATTCCCTCCGGGCTGGTGGAAAGCGAGTTATTTGGACATGAGCGGGGTGCGTTCACGGGAGCGAGTCAACGGCGTATCGGCCGGTTTGAGTTGGCCAATAGTGGGACGATATTTCTCGACGAAGTCACTGAGCTGCCGCTCGATACTCAAGTGAAACTTCTGCGCGTGCTTCAGGAAGGAGAGTTTGAGCGGGTCGGCAGCAGTCAGACCATCAAAGTGGATGTGCGAGTCATCGCGGCTACCAACCGCGACTTGAATGAAATCGTCAAGAACGGGAGTTTTCGTGCCGACTTGTTTTACCGGCTTAACGTATTTCCGCTCGAATCACCGCCGCTGCGGGAGCGCAAAGGTGATATCCCATTACTGGTGAATTTTTTCTTGAGCAGGTTTGGCAAAAAGCTCGGCAAAGAAGTGCGGGGAGTATCGCAAAAATCGATGCAGAGTCTGGTCCAATACAACTGGCCGGGAAACATTCGTGAATTGCAAAACGTTATCGAGCGGGCGGTGGTGGTGGCGCGTAGCCCGATGGTGCAGATCGACGACTCGATGCTATGCAGCGAAACGGGTTCGATGGAAACCTCAACGATCGATACTTTGGAGAACGTCGAGCGCAGCCACATTGTGCGCGCGCTGACGGAAACTCGGTGGGTGATTCACGGTAAAAAAGGCGCCGCGGAAATCTTGGGAATTAATCCAAGCACGCTCCGCTCGCGGATCGATAAACTTGGCATTAAGAAACCCTCGGCGCGCTAGACTTACTCGCTGGACGGATGACCTCAGGATCACATGTCGCCCCCACCTGAGCTCCCGCCATGGTAGCGGTTCAATTCGTCGCGGCGCGCCTGGTCAATTTCGTTTTCGATTTTGAGGCCTAACTCCTCGACTCTTGGAATTACGCTGCTCCAGTCCATCTGTGGCGCGGAAACCGCTTTTATCAGTGCCAGCAGCTCGGTGCTCAGCTGGCCGGAAGGATCCCAAAATTCGCCCGCCACAGTGAAGCGTTTGATGTACTCGATGCGGTTGTAGACTCCCTGCAGTCCTGCTTGAATCTGTTTGCGGTTGGTTTCATTCATCTGCTTGCGGGCGCCGATGAGGCCAACGTAGAGCCGAGCGACGTCGTCGTCCTTGTTTTGTGCGAGAGCACGATCCAGGGCTTGACGAGCGAGCGAATATTTCATGGTCCCGTAGTAGGCGCGGCCGACGTAGGTCCAAGCGCTCTCTTGCAGCGGCGAGCCGCCGTTTTTGCTGTCGAGCGCCGCGGCCTGCTCGAAGTGGTGCACAGCGGCTTCCGGATTACCGGTGAGAAGCGCGAGTCTGCCCTCTTGGATTTGGTGCGCTGCTTGCGAGCCGGCGCAGCCATACACCGACGCGAGAAGTAACAATCCGAAGATCAAAGCCGTTAGGTTCATCGATCTGCTGCTGTCAGCTTTTATTGATCGTCTAACGATACCGGCAATTGATCATCTTAATATCATGCCCGAATCCGGTGCATAAATGGATAGAATGACGCGTCAGCCCAAAGACGGCAATAAGTGCGGCAAGGAGACTGACTGATCGACAAGCCTAACGGCTCGGCGCCGTCAGCGCCTTAAGAATTAGTCGCGTCGCGAAGAACGACGACCACTTTACGAGCAGCCGGTAACTAAGGAGTAGAGTTAAAACTATCCCATACTGGACGGGGCGGCTTATATCCGCCTTCACCAGCCAATAAAAGTGAATCACGCCGGCGATGGCTGCGAGATATACTAAGCGGTGCAGTTGCTGCCAGCGTTTGCCGAGGCGGCGAATCATACGCGCACTCGAAGTGAGCGCCAGCGGGATCATCATCACGAAGGCAGTGAATCCTGCGGTGACGTAAGGCCGCTTGACAATATCTTTGGCGATCCTGTTGAGATCGAAGAAATGATCTAGACCGACAAAAGTTGAAAAGTGGAGCAGGGCGTAAGAGAAAGCGTATAGCCCAAGCATGCGGCGAAACTTGATCAATTCGTTCCAGCCGGTGATCCGCCGCAACGGCGTGACAGCCAAGCTCGCCAATAAAAATATCAGTGCCCATGAGCCCGTGAAGCGGGTGATCGTATCGATGGGATTTGCGCCGAGATCGGCGTTATAGGCGCGATAGGCGAGCTGGCCGAGTGGAACGAGACAGACTAGAAAAGCAGACGGTTTGAGCCAGGAAAACATAAACACAAATTTTAACTGTTTAATTTTAGTGTCCTGAGTTAGAAGTTCATTCAAGAGGTCATTCGGCTTTTTCCGTCATGCCGGTGAAAACCGGCATCCAGGAAGGGCGCATGCCATGCGCCCCTACTGAAATTCTTGGATTGCGGGTCGCGGTAGCTATCGCCAGCTTGCCCGGAATGACGCCCGAACTATTCAACGATCACGGAAACATGACACTAGTAATATTTCTTGAGGTCCATTCCCTTGTACAGACTTGCCACCTGCTCACCGTAGCCGTTGAACATGAGCGTCTTTCGGCGAAGAAATTCGCCGATGCGCCGTTCGCTGGCCTGGCTCCAGCGCGGATGATCGACTTCCGGATTGACATTAGAGTAAAAGCCGTATTCCTGGGGCTGCATCATGTTCCACGACGCGGCCGGTTGCTTCTCGACGAAGCGCAGTTTGACAATCGACTTGATGCTCTTAAAGCCGTACTTCCACGGCACGACCAGGCGCACCGGGGCGCCGTTCTGCGCCGGCAGAACTTCGCCATATAAGCCCACTGAGAGAAGGGTCAGCGGATGCATCGCTTCGTCCATCCGCAGCCCCTCGACGTAGGGCCATTCGAGCGCGCTGCCAAAAATACTCGGCTTTTGACCAGGCATGCGCTTGGGGTCATGGAGCGTGACGAATTGAATGAATTTAGCGTTGTTGGTGGGCTCCACTTGATTGATCAAAGCACTAAGCGGAAATCCTACCCATGGTATCACCATCGACCAGGCTTCGACGCAGCGTAAACGGTAAATCCGCTCTTCGAGCGGGCTCAATTTCATGATGCCATCGATGTCCAAGGTCTTTGGCTTTTTCACTTCGCCTTCGACAGTTACGGTCCACGGTCGCGTCGTCAAGTACTTCGCGTTCTGCTCCGGATCTCCTTTGTCGACGCCCAGCTCGTAAAAGTTGTTGTACGACGTGATGTCCTTGAATGAATTGATTTTCTCGCTGGTGTCGTACGCCGGCGGCCCCTTCTTTAAATTCTTCAGCTTTTCGCCAGCAAGAGATTCACGTGGCGCTGCCACCAGGTCGATGCCCGCCAACGCTGCGCCGGCAGTGAGCGCTACAGCCGACGCCGACGCGATGAATTGGCGACGGTTTAGATATAATTCTTTTGGCGTGATCTCAGAAGATTTTATGTCTACTGGCTTTTTAATCAGCATCGCTTGTCCTCCACGACTATCTACGCATGGTTGCTGACAACAGATTGTCTGTCAACTTCCCTCTGCGAGCAGCTGTTTGATGACCGATTCGGTTTTCTGGTAAGCACCCTCGCCGACATGGCTGTAGCGGATCACGCCTTTTCTGTCGACCAGGACGATGGTTGGCCAAGCCCAGACGCCAAAGCGTTTCCAAATATCAAACCCGTTGTCTTGCACAACCGGAAATCTGATGCCCAACCGCGCAATTGCTTCCTGCACTTTAGCCAATGGCTTCTCCCAAGGAAACTCCGGCGAATGGACGCCAACAATGGTCAGGCCGGCTGGTTGATACTTATCATGCCCACTCCCGCAACTGCGGGATGATGTTTCGACAGTTAATTCAGCCATAGGTCCAAAATTCTACCAAAACCACGCGGTCCTTTAAGTCTGCCATGGCCAGCGGCTTGCTGTTGATCCAATTTTCCCCGCCGACGTCCGGGGCGACCCTTCTGACTGTGATGGCCGTGCCGTGCTTCGGCCACAACGTCCAGACAGCGAGAGCTAGCCCGATTAAAGCCCAGAAAGCAGCGAACCGAAATACTTCGCAGCGACGCTCTCTTTGATCTGTCCGGAGTTAATGTATTTTTGTGCGCTACCTATTGGATGATCAGCACCGTGCTTTGGTTGCTGTCGATCGTTCACTCCCGTTCAAAACGGCGAGTGTTGTGCCAAAGTTCCCGAAAAGGAGGATGCAGACGTGCAAAAAAAAGGGGGCAGAGGCCCCCGTCAAGAACGTTGAAGTTTTTAAGTGTCAATGAATGATCTGGCTGGAGTCCGGCGGAGTTTCGAAATCTGTATCTAGATCAACAACATGTGAAGTTTTTCTAAGGATCTCGATGAGCGCCAGTCGGGCCAGATTGTAAGCCTCTTTATCATTATCGGAGAATTCGAATGCGACTTCGCTGGCAGCCGCTATCAGTTGTCCCAAAGTGGTATCAAGTTTGGCCGCATGGCGTTTTTCCATTGATTTATTCGCTCCTTTCATGAGCCTCGTTGCCCTCCAGTTTTGCTTTTACCGGGGTCTCTCATTTCTTTAGACGAAGGCCAAGGGGAAAAGTTGTCGGGCTAAACTCGAAGTCTCACGGCTACTTCCATCCGAGCCGCTGCGTAGTCGGGCCGAACGAGAAGCTAGTCTTCCTCAGGCAAAAGCGGCGCAGCTTCCTCAACCTTGTAAAAGACTGGAAGTTGTCTGGCACGCTGGTATTCCTCACTGCTGAGATAGCCGACGCTGGCGAGCCGGCTGAGAATCACGTTTCGACGGTGCAATAGATTTCGCTCGCGCGAATTGCGCGGGCTGGGTAGTAGCGCGGCGAGAGTCGCTGCTTCAAGCGGATCTAACGATGCGGCGGACTTGCCAAAGTAGAAGCGCGCGGCCGCCTCGGCCCCGTAAATATTTCGGCCAAATTCGACGACGTTCAGGTAGATCTCAAAGATTCGCCGTTTCGAGAGCTTTTGTTCGAGTTGCCAGGCGATAATGAGTTCTTTTATTTTGCGCAGCGGATTTTTCGACGGGCTCAAGTAGAGATTTTTTGCCAGCTGCATGGTGATCGTGCTGCCGCCGCGGCTGAAGCTCCAAGTTTCCCAGTCCTTTTTCAGCGATGCCCTGAGTTCGTTCAAGTCGATGCCCTTGTGGCTGTAGAACGCGGCGTCTTCGCTAATCAACACAGCCTTTTTCAAGTGTTCCGAGATCGCACTATAAAGTATCCAGTTTTGTTGGCGTGGGCTGCGGATATTTTTCTTCTTGTACTCTTCTTCGCGCAGCTCCATTAGCGCCGTCGTCTTGGGATTTTTCTGCTTCAGTTCCGACACGTCCGGAAGTGTGTAATAAATGTAAAAACCCAAGCCGACGCTGACGGTCATGAGCACGCTTCTAAGAAAGACTTTTTTCATGAATATCGAAGACGCAAAGCGCCTTTCTGGTCATCGACGACATCGGATAGTTGGTTAAATTGGACCGTTGGATCCAGCGCCAATGCGGGGCAGGAAAGCGCATCTCAGTGGCAGGATGATAATCAAAGAGGTAAATCGGCGCGCGAATGCGGCGGTACGTGATGCTGTGGCGGAATTCGCCGATTTTCCGTGCCATCGAGAATTCAGTGGGGAGAGCGCGCAATTCTTCCCGACAGGTAGTTTCCAGTTCGTTTCGCTTCATGGCTTCGCCGCCAGGAAATTCCCAGAGATGCGCCAGGAGACCTTTGGCGGCGCGACGACGCAGCAGAAGCTTGTCGCTGTGACGAACAATCGCCAGTGGCCAAGTCACAGCGCTGATGGCAGTTGCGCTTCGCTCCTGCGACACTGTGGCTAAATAATTGCCGGATCGCGCGGCGCAATCGGCAGCCACCGGACACGCCGCGCAATCCGGCTTTTGCGGCGTACAAAGGGTTGCGCCCAGTTCCATCAAAGCCTGATTGAAATCTCCCGGCCTGGAGCGTGGCACGAGTTGGAGCGCGCGGATATGAAGCCCGGCGTTGTCCGTCAGATCGAAAAGACGGTTGAGAACGCGACGCGCGTTGGCATCGAGCGCCGGGTAGCGTTGCTGATAGGCGATGCTCAACACCGCGCCAGCGGTATAATCGCCGATGCCCGGCAGAGCGCGTAGCGCATCATGATTGCGGGGAATTTTTCCATCGTAGCGCTGCACGAGCAGGCGAGCGGCCTGCTTCAGATTCTCGGCGCGGCGGTAATAGCCGAGGCCGGACCACATGCGCAGAATGCGTTGTTGCGGCGCCCGCCCAAGCGCCTCGACGGTGGGAAATGCTTTTAAGAATCTGCAGTAATAAGGGACGACGGTCCTGACCTGGGTTTGCTGTAACATGGTTTCGGCGACCCAGATCGCGTAGGGATCTCTGGTCTTTCGCCAAGGCAGATCGCGTTTGTTCTTGTCATACCAGCGCAAGAGTCGGCGGCGGATCGGGGCGAGATTTTTGGCGGACATCAATGCAGTTCGGTGAGTTTTCGGTTATAAAGCACTTTAAACGAAAAGAGCATTGAAGGAAACTCACGTCGCGCCGTGCTGCCGATTCTCTTCGGTCTTCTGACATCCCTTTGTTTCGCGATCGCCAGTTTGCTCGCGCAGCGCGGTTACCACCGGGGCCCGACCCCATGGGGCGCGTGGATCACGATTGCCGGGAATTGCGTTTTCTTGTTCGCGGGTCATTTTTGGCTCGAATCCGAGACGCGACTTTTCATCGCCGACAATTTCATTTTCGTGGTCGTCGGTCTGTTGGTGCCGGGCGCGACGCGGGTGTTGAGCTTTCGTGGCATCCGCACGATGGGCAGCGCGATCACATCAACCATCATAAACACGACGCCGATGTTTTCCACGATCCTAGCGGTGCTCGTGCTCAGTGAAAGGCCGGGGCCGTTGGTTCTTCTCGGTGTTGCGCTCACCGTAGTCGGGTTGATCACAGTTTCATGGGTGGGGCGGCAAGCCACGTTCCAAAAGATCGAATTGATTTATCTCTTTTCCTGCGCGCTGATTTTTTCTCTGAGAGACATTACCGTGCGGTGGGGACTCGCGGGCGGCGGCGGACAACCGATCCTCGCCGCCGGCATCGCCGCCCTGACATCAACCGTCGAGATTTATTTTATTACGCGCTATATCCAGAAGGAAAAGTTCGTCTTGCCACCAGCAGAGGTGTTTAGCTGGTTTGTCTGGTCGGGAATCTTTACCGGCGGATCGTTTCTGTTCATGTATATCGCGCTCAGCATGGAGCGTGTGACGATCGTCGCTCCGCTGATCAATAGCTACGCTGTCTTTGTTCTCCTGTTAGCACCATTCATGGCGCGGCAAATTGAGAGCGTCACTTGGCGCAAGATTGCCGGCGCTGGCTTGGTCGTCGCCGGTATCTTCTTGGTTTCGGTCGGTAAGGACTAATGGCTTTCAGTTATTCCAAAGACATAGTTCGCCACGAAGAGCACCAAGGACACGAAGGTTAGGAGTGCACACTGCGGAGGCGCCCCCACCTCTTTCCTCCCCCGCGTGCGGGGATGAAGGAGGGGGTGCAGCTGCGTTTCGAGCCAGTCGACATGTTTTTCTTCGTCGACTACGATATGCTCCAGAAGTTTCCGAGTGCCATCGTCGGAAGCTTCAATGCAGGTTTTGATCCCGGGGCGAAGCACCGTGAGGGCGGCAAGTTCGAGACCGAGGTCGTTTTCGAACTGCTGCTTCACACCGGACCCAACCGTGATCCTGTCGTAAGCCGATAAGTTGGGAATTCCCTCCAAAAACAAAATTCGCTCGTTTCCTTTCACGGCGTTACTCTTTTCGATATCTAGAATGTTACCGAACTCGAGCTCGCGGGCAATACTCAGGCTCAGCGTCCCACGCCACCGACGGTGAGCGTCAAGCTTGTCTCGCTCTTTTCTTTGTTAATGGCTACGAGCATCGTCTTACCTTCTTTGCTGTAAGCCAGCATGGCACCGCCGCTCCGCACATTCATATCCGGTTGCCAGCCGCGCGCCGGCATTTCTTTTTTGTAGAACTCGACGACCTTATCGGTATCCATGTTGCCGTGAAACGTTGCCTGGCCGGCGCCGAAACCAAGGAAAGTCATTTCAACCGGCTTTTCTGAGCTCCTGGTCATCGCCTTCGGCACAGGAACTTTGACGCCGGAGATGGTTTCCTCGTAAGAGCGAGCGCAGCCCGATACAAGAATAGGAAGAAAAGTCGCAGCGACTAAGAAAGGCAGGAGCGAGTCACGGATTGGGTTTCGCATACGCCCTCCTTAGGGTTTTCACTACACCAACCCTTCGGTGTGATCAATGCAGTTGGATTCTACGAGCTGGATTCCGGCGGGAGCGGCAACCCGACGAAAAACCAAGCGACGAGGAGCACGACTCCGAGAAGCTCTGGGAGCGAGGGAGAAACGTGAATCAGCGCGCCGCCGAGGATGCCGCCGAGAGACGCACCGATAAAGCCAAAAAAATTATAGATGCCGCTTGCCGTCCCTCGGCCCGCTGTCGGGACGTATTGGCTGAGAAATGCGGGGAGTATGGGTTGATACACGCTGTAACCAAAGAAAAACGCCGCGCCGCTGACATAAAGTAAAAGATCATATTGGGCGCCAAATAAATAGATGCCGTAGCCGACTGTGGCGGTAAGCCAACCAATGACAATCGGCATGCGGAACCTGCCCTGTTTCTCGGCCCGTCGCATGTACGGAAAGACAAAAAAGACGCTCGGTAGAAAAATAACTAAATAGACTTTCCAGAGCTCCGCTTTTTCCAAACCGATTTCGGTCCAACTCAAAGGATAGGTGAAGAAGAATAGGTTCAGCGCGAAGGACAGAACGAATGTCGCGACAAAAATCGGCCGCAGGTGGTTGTGAGCCAAGATAGGCCTCAGCGCCATCGCCGGTTTTGCTTGCGGCCCGCCTTCTTCCGCCGGAAAAGAAATAGCAGCCAAAATCAACGAAAGGCAGCTGAAGAACGCCAGCACGTAAAATAAACCGCTAAGGCCGATCTTTGCCGCCAGAAACGGACCGGCCAAAAGACCGAACATGAAGGAAATGCCAATGGCGATGCCCGTTATCGTGTACGCCTGCGTGCGCACGCTTGGTCGTGTGAGATCGGCTAAAGCGGCGAACGCGACTGACCCGACGGCGCCGGTACCTTGCAAGGAACGCGCGAGTATCAAACTGTAAATGTCATTTGCCAGAGCGCAAGCGATGCTGCCCAGCGCGAAGAGCGCGAGTCCTATAATCAGCACGGGTTTGCGTCCCCAACGGTCACTCGCCCAACCAAGCGGGATTTGAAAGATGCACTGTACGAGCGCATAGATGCCGAAAGCGAGACCGGCAAGGCCCGTGGACGCGTTCGGATAGCGCACCGCGTAGGCGCTGAAAATCGGCAGCATCAGAAAAATGCCCAGCAGCCTGAGCGCGGAGATCAAGCTCACGATGATGACCGGGGCGATTTCGTTTCGGGTGAACGAGTGTTGACTGTCAACCAATGTGAAGGGTGGTCTCCGTTGCCGGCGAAATACGTCGGATCAATCTACACCGTTTCATAGAAATGGAAAGAGCCGTGATATAAGCAGCAGCAGCTGATCATGTCGAGCAACAGTCCATAAAATCTCTCATGACGACGACAAAGTCGAACCGGCGGATTCGGGGTTGGTAGCGGCTGGAGCCGAAGAGCTTTCGATGCCGTCGCGCTGCAACGCATACTTAAGACGTCGGCGGAATTCACGGCCGACGAACTGCTGTTGCGACGGCAAAGTCTTGAACCGGGCTTTGATCGTCACAGAGGCGTCGGTAAAGTTATCGACGCCAAAAACTTCAATCGGTTCGAGCATGACGCGCCCATATTCACTTTCCGCCTTCATCTCATCGCCGACCCGGCGCATGATTTTTACGACGTGGTCGGTGTCGGCCTTGTAGGGAAGCGTGACGTCGACCACGTACGCGGACCAGTCCATGGTCGCGTTGGCGAGCGTGTTGATCGTGCCGTTGGGAAAGACGTACACGACGCCGGCTTGATCCCGCAGCGCAACCGTACGAAAGGTAATCGCTTCGACCGAGCCGGCCGTGCCATTGATAATCGCCATGTCGCCGACGCGAATCTGATTTTCCAGTATTAGAAAGAAACCAGTCACCAGGTCACGCACCAGATGTTGTGCGCCGAACCCGGCGGCCAGCCCGACAACACCGGCGCCGGCGAGAATGGGGCCGATGTTTACACCGACTTGGCTGAAAGCGATGAGAACGACGACGAACCACAGGAGTCCGCAGCCGATCGTCCACAGCACACTGGCTAACGTCCTAATGCGCATGGCTGCCGCTCCCGGAGTCTTTTCGGTTCGTTCGGTCGCGCGTATCAAAAACGCTTCCATGCGGTTTAATCCAGAGCGCAGCAATTTCGTAACGACGTAGGCAACGGCTACGATGACCGCAATTCGGATCAGCCCTTGCACGGAGTTGACGCCGATATCCATCAGCTTATCGATAAACGATTCCCAAGTGCGTGCGTTCATGATGGCTTCCCCCTCGTATTCTTGTCTGATGATTTTGTCGCAAAAAAATCGTCAAGATGCCAGCGCGATGGAAAAGTCTGAGGCATTTGGCGCGCGTCGAATCTTGTTGACATGTTGCCGGGCTGCGATAGATTGCCGCCAATCCTGAGAGATGGAGGGCTTATGGTCAGGCTCGTTTTGATTGCCTATGGGTTTCTTCTAGTTTCGTTCATTGCGGTTGACCAGTCGCCGGCGGGCTCAGCGCCGGACAAAATCAGATATCCATACTCGCCGATCTCTTGGAATAGCCTGCCCTGGTGGATGGCCAAGGATGCCGGGCATTTCGAAAGGAACGGTCTCGACGTGGACCTGTTCTTCGAAGGCGCGTCTTCCGTGATTGTTCAGGCGATGCTCGCCGGCGAAGCGAATTTCGCTGGCTTGGCCGGACCGGCGGTGGTGAGCAACGTTATCAACGGAGGTGACGTAATTCAGATCGCGGCGGTGGTCAAAACTTTTACGGTTCCGATGTTTTCGGCACCGACCATCAAAGAAGTGGCACAGCTGAAAGGACAAAAGGTGGCGGTGAGCCGCTTCGGCTCGATCTCGCATATCGCCGCGCTGAATATTTTTCAAAAGGCCGGCGTCACAGGCGCTACCGTCATCCAATCCGGAGGAACGCCGGAATCGGCCGCCGCGCTAATGTCCGGCGCCGTCGCCGCCGCCATGGTGCCGCCGCCACAGAGCCTGATGCTCAAGGAAAAAGGGTTTCGCGAGCTCGTCAGCGTCAAGCAATTCCGTGAGTGGAATATTCCGGTGGTCGAGAACGGTATAGCCGCCCGCCGGGGCTTCGTGGAAAAGAATCCGAGCATTGCCAAACGTTTCATCCGCGCCGCCTTTGAAGGGATCAAGACGATCTATGACAATAAAGAAATGGCGATGAAGACCTTGGCGAAATACACCAAGGTCAACGACGAGAAAATCCTCGAAGAGAGCTACCGATTTTCCGTCGAAGCACTCAGTAAAGAGGGTTTCATGCCGCCGGAAGCGTTCAGCGCATTGGTAGAACAATTGGTCAGCCAAAAATCAATCGACGAGGCGGCAAGCAAGAAATTGCCACTGACGGCTTACTTCGACAACCGCTACGTCAATGAGTTGGAGAAGGAGGGTTTTTTCAAGAAACTTTGGCAATAAACTTTGGTGTCAGGGATCGGGGTGTCGAGTGTCGCGTCTGAATTTGCTTCCGAAAAGGTCGTCGCTGCCATTCCTGCACTCCATCAGCAACGTCGCATCGTGGTCAGAGTTGGATGTCTTGCAAAGGCAGCTAGCCGCCCTGAAAAAGTTACAAGCGGAGACTGCTACCGAACTCGACGCACTGCTACCTTCGGTCCTCGACAAAGCGTTCAAAGGTCAGTTGTGACAACGGTATTTCGAATGAAGACAAATCGGAACCGGGCGATGGAGAAGAGAAGCTCGCACCAGATGTATGCGAGGCAACGGTGACTCATATCCTTAGCCTCATGACGGACAGATTTGCTATGCACGTGTCGGATAGGCGTCTCACTTCCGCTCATGGTCCCAAAAAAGAGGAATAGGGGGAATCGTTGGGGGTCTGACTTTCCCTTCTCGACAATCTTATCCACGAACAAAGCATCCCTCCTTGTGTATTCGATCTAATCCAGTCATAGAATGAGCGCGGATTAAACAGGACCTTAAAGGGTATTATGGTTTCACTAGTTGCGGCCGCGGTCTTTTTTGACGGCATTCACTTTTTTATTTCCGGCACCGCGCTGCGCGGGAAAATCGTCGGCATAATCGGCGAGCGACCTTTCCAGGGCGTCTTCTCGTTGATGTCGTTAATAGGGATCGTCTGGCTGTGTCGGGCCTACAGGCGGGCTCAATACGTGCCGCTCTGGGGAGACATTCCAGCGCTCCGGCCGGTGGCACTGATCGTGATGCTGATCGCATTTGTTTTTGTTGTTCTGGCCTTCACCACGCCGAACCCGACGGCTGTGGGGGGTGAAGCGTTATTGGCTGAGAAGGAGCCGGCGAAAGGCATTCAACGGATTACGCGCCATCCTTTCCTTTGGGGCGTCACGTTTTGGTCCTTCACTCATTTGTTACTCAACGGTGACATTGCTTCCGTGATATTCTTCGGTGCTTTACTGATTGTGGCGGTCGGCGGGCCGTTTTCGATCGATTGGAAAAGAAAAGCTCTCGGCGACCGCTGGGATCGATTCGCCGCAGTCACTTCTAACGTGCCCTTTATGGCGATTATCGAGGGACGCAACTCGCTCGCGGTGGGCGAGCTCGGATGGTGGCGTGTCGTTCTCGCACTGATGCTGTACGGCTTGTTTCTTCACCTTCACAAAACACTTTTTGGCGTCTCGCCGTTGCCGGTGTAACGCGAAAATAAACTTCGAAACGGAAAATTTGCGCCGAAGCTTGAGTGAGACTTCGGGCTTTTGTTGCCGCAGGTTGCTGCGTAGTGATTGGTGGTCCTGCTATTACTGAAGCTGACACATGCGTCGACTCGCACGATCTTTAGCTCAGCTTTACAAGTTTGGAGGCAATAATCGACTTTTAATTTCGCGAAGCCAGGGATCGTTGGTGATAAGCCTCACGAAGTTTGTCTGAACTAACGATTCGATTTGGTCCGGCGTTGACTGTCGGAGCTCTGCCAGTGCTTCGACGACTTTTTCTATAACCGTCGGCATACCGACGTCACCGTTTAACCATTTTAAGCCGCCAGGGTTGTCTGTTTCAGTCAGGAGAAGATGATCCGGCACTGCCTGCGCGATGGATTTGATGTGATCGGAAAAGTGCACTTCGACGCCGATCGTGAAGAAGCAGCCGTACTGAACCATTGCATGGAAGATATCCATTGGTCCAGAATACCAATGGATGATCGAGCGTTTGGCATCATATTTCTCAAGTAAATCTAGAATTTCTTTTTCGCCGCCTTTGGTGTGCAGGTTGACGAATTTTTTCTGTTCGCGGGCGGCGGCGATGAAATATTCCAGCACCTTTCTTTGTGCCGGATAAGTCGATGTATCTTTCACCCAGTGAAAGTCGAGACCGATCTCGCCGATCGCTGGACTCGATTCGATGTGGCGGCTGATTTCCGGCAATCGATCGGCGTATTCTGCCGCGCGCCTGGGGTGGATGCCGAAGGTCGGCAAAACTAATTTGGAGCGCTCACCGATTTTTTGAAGTTCAAAATAGGAAGGTAGATCCATCGCCGTAGCGACGGTGAAAATTTGTTTGTCTTCAATTTCGTTAAGCGCCTCACCGAGCAATTCGCCATACCTGTCCAGGTGAACATGCGCATCGATCAACATCAAAGGTTTCCTCAGCTGTCCTCTCGGGCGATCGACCCACTGAATTTTTTGCGACGCGAGGTGGAATTCGGTCGATTGATTCGCACTTCAGCCAATTGAGCCACTGGCTGTTCCATTAGCACAATCTGCTCGCCAATGCGCGCTAGCGACGAGTTAGGCGGCACTCTATTTTGAAGGCGCTCCTTCACTGATAACGAGAGCGGTTTACGATGGGTTCCAGATACCCGTGTACGGGGCGTCAGGGCGCAGCTCCCAACTCTGCCCATCGAAGGCAACCCGTTCGACGGAGTTAAGATCGACGCCTTCAAGACAGCGGGCGTTAATCATGTAGTTGGAGGGATTCGCTCGCGGACGATAGAAGGCGGCAACGCCGCAGTGGCGGCAGAAGTGGTGAAGCGCGCGCTTGGTGCCGAACTGATACGTCGCAAGGTCAGCCTCCCCTTGGATGAGGCGGAATCTCTCAGGGGTCACCATGTGGTGGAGGTAGCCCTTGCGCCGACAGATGGAACAGTTGCACTCGCTGACGCGAGTAAGCTCGGTTCGAACCTCAAAACGGACGCGTTGGCAGTGGCATGAGCCTTGGTAGGTTTTCATCTCTCTGATGGTACCGACGGCGGGTTAGAAGGGGCCGTCTGTTCCACTTCGCTCAAGCTTTGGAATCGCGTCCGAAGATAGAAGCAGCCTTATACTCCTGCTCCGGCCAGGAACACGCTCAAGGAGCCCGCGTTGCTCCAGCGCCAGCACCATGCGATGAACCGTAGGCGGCGTTACGCGAAAGAAGCGCTGCATGTCGGCCTCCGCGGGAGCCACACCATGGAGCGTCGTGTATGTCTGGATGAACGCCAGGTACTGGCCTTGGAGGTCGGTGAACTTGGGTCTTCGTTTTACTATGCTCTTACTTGCCGCCACCGAGATTTGACTACCCTTGTATCTAGTTCCGTATACTACGACACTGCTTCTGTATACAACGGTTCGAGTGGTTGCGCGTCTGGGCTACTGGTGTGAAATTTCATGTTGAAAAACCAGTCCGTTCTTGACACAGTTGGGCAGTCTTTTCGAGACCCTGACTAGCTTGCGAGAAAGGAACTCATTATGACTGAGAAATCCACGACGAGTGTTCCGGTTTCCAGCGGGGCTGAAGCTTTCTTGGCGCAAATGAAAGCGCTTGGTTCGGTGCGCTACATGTTTGCCAATACCGGCACCGATCACGGGCCGCTGATCGAAGCGATGGCAAAGGCAGCTAAGGAAGATCCACGCGATATTCAGCCGGTCGTCGTGCCGCATGAAATTGCTGCGGTGTCGATGGCGCATGGTTATTACAATGTGACACAAAAGCCGCAGATGGTCTTAGTCCACACTTTGCCCGGCACGGCCAATGCGCTCGGTGGCATCATCAACGCCGCGTCGTGTAACGTGCCGCTATTTCTCGTCGCCGGCCGGACGCCCATTACCGAGGGGGAGTTACGCGCTGGCAAGAGCCAAAATATTCACTGGCGCCAGGAGTCACGCGATCAAGGCAATATCGTGCGCGAGTTCGTCAAGTGGGACTATGAAGTGCGAACCAATCAAAATCTCGCCGCCGTGGTATCGCGCGCCTACAAGATCAGCATGAGCGAACCCCGCGGCCCGGTTTACCTGACCTTGCCACGCGAGTGGCTCTTCGAAACGATGGAGTCGACGCAGGTGCTATCGCCCGAGTCCTTGTCGCCGGCGAGCAAGATGCAAGCGGACCAGGCGTCGCTCGAGAAGGCCGCCGAATGGCTGATTGCTTCCGATAGCCCGCTGATCGTCACCAAATATCTCGGACGCAATCCCGAAGCGGTGCGATATTTAGTCGATCTCGCCGAGTTGCTGGCGATCCCCGTGGTGCAGCAGCTGAGCTACGTCAACTTCCCGACGGATCACCCGCTAAACCTCGGCACGCAAACGAGCAAATACGTGCGTGGCTCCGATGTGCTTTTCTTTATCGATACCGACGTGCCGTGGGAGCCGCCGAACCGAAACGTTCTGCGCGACGGAGTAAAAATCATTCACCTGGAACGGGATCCAATGTTCACAGGGATACCCGGTTGGGGTTTTCCGGCGGATTTGCCGGTGACGGGTTGCTCGGAAGTCTCGCTGCCGGTTTTGACCGCGATCATCAAGGCGAAGCTTGCGGCGGGCGCCGTGGCAAAAAGCAAGCTCGAAGAGCGGCGCAAGAAAACCGCGGCAGAACATGATGCCATGATCGGCGAAATTGAAGCGAGCATCGAGGCGGCCAAGAATCACAAACCAATCAATCCAGTTTGGTTGTCGAAATGTATCGGCGATGTCATGGACGACAAGACGATCATCGTCAATGAAACCGTTACTTCAAGATTAGCAGAAGTCATTCACTTGAACCGGCCCGGTTCTCAATTCAGCACGCCACTAGCCGGCCATCTCGGCTGGGGATTGGGCGCGGCCATCGGCATGAAGTTGGGGGCGCCCGACGCGACGGTTATTGCCGCTGAAGGCGACGGCTCTTACATGTTTTGCGCGCCGACGGCCTGTCACTTCACGGCGCAGAAATATCGCATTCCATTTCTCACCGTGATTTATAACAACCAGGTGTGGAACGCGAGCTTGAATGCCGCCCGCGGCTTGTACCCCGACGGCGTAGCGGCACGGACGCGAAACTTTCCGGGCACGGATTTAAGCCCTTCACCAAACTTCGAGCTCACCGCGCAAGCCTGCGGCGCCTATGCGGCGCGCGTCGAGGAACCATCGGAAGTTCCCGATGCATTGGCAAAGGCGTTGAAGGTTGTCAAGGAAGAAGGACGCCAGGCGCTGCTGAACGTCGTCTGTAAAAATCCGCT
>DASPXM010000061.1:0-2613 GCA_035637295.1 Verrucomicrobiia bacterium | reverse complement strand
GGCCGACGATCGCGTGATCGTCGCGTGCACGGACCCCGTGGTGCGCTGGCGCATTATCGCGCGCCCCGACATCAGCAACATCGAGCAGCTCAAAGGCAAGCGGCTGGGCTACTCGGGCTACGGCGCGGTGACCCATTTTGTCGCGCTGGCCTTGGCCAAGATTATGGGTTGGAATCCGGAGCGGGACTTATCCCTGATGTCCGGCGCCAACACTATAGACGCCCTCAAGAGCGGTCGTGTGGATGCCTTTATCGCGAGTGAGCTGCACGAGACCATGGCATTGTCCGTCGGCTACAAAATTCTGGTCGACTTGGCAAAATACAATATCCCGAACGCGGGCTCCGGAGTGAATGTTTCCCGGGCGTGGCTCAAGGACAACCCGGAAGCGACGCGCCGATTTATCAAGTCGACTGTAGAGATGATCGCGTTGGTGAAACGGAACAAACAGGCGGCGTTCAACGCCATGGCGAAATGGTACAACGTAGCGGACCCGGAGAAACAGGAGCATTTCTACCGGGAAATTTCGAACCTGCCGCGCAAGCCGTATCCGTCGGTCGAGGGAATTAAAAAGGTAATGGAGATGTACAACTACCACGAGATGCGCAAGTACCAACCGGAACACTTCTACGACGACAGTTTCGTCCGTCAATTGGATCAAAGCAGGTACATCGACAGCCTCTATGACTAACTCGGGTGTCGGCTCTTTCTCCGCATCCTGCGCTGTGCTAGAAAAATTTAATGTCGATTCTCAAAGTAACCCGCCTCGGTCACCCTGTGCTGCGCAAAGTTACGGAGCATGTGCCGCAGCCGGAACTGCAATCTCTGGCGATGCAAAAATTTATCGACGACATGATCGAAACGATGAAGGAATACGAAGGCGTCGGCTTGGCGGCGGACCAAGTGCACGAGTCGAAGCAGATCGCCGTCCTGGAAGTCGCCGATAACCCGCGTTACCCGCAGAAACCGCGGGTACCGCTCACGGTACTGGTGAATCCCAAGATCACGCTGCTGTCCGAAGACATGGAAGAGGATTGGGAGGGCTGTCTGAGCGTTCCCGATTTGCGCGGGCTGGTTCCCCGCTATAGAAGCATTCACGTTCAAGCCTGGGATCGTGGCGGCAACGAACTCGACTTCGTCGCCGATGATTTCCACGCCCGTGTCATCCAACACGAGTTCGATCATTTGAACGGCAAGGTATATCTCGATCGCATGCGCGATTTTTCGACATTAACTTTCCTCCAAGAATTCGCCCGCTATTGGATGCGACCGTAAGTCTCACCGGCACTCCATCGTTGAGTTTCCCTCTGTGAAAAGATAAGTTGACCTCATGAATTTTCCGCACTTGCAATCCTCACTCGATCGACTGTTATCCATCGCTTCAGTAGAAACCGCGCCAATTTTGGACCGAGCCCTATCCGGTCATGATCTCAGCATCGATCAGGCCCAGCTTCTTTTCGATGCCGAAGGCCCCGATCTTCTCGTGATGATCGCCGCCGCCGACCACCTGCGCGCCCGGACGGTCGGCGATGTCGTAACTTACGTCATCAATCGCAACATCAATTTTACCAACGTCTGCGTCAAAGCTTGCGGCTTCTGCGCGTTTAGCCGCGGTCATCTGGCCGAAGAAGGTTATTTTTTACCGCATGAGGAGATCATCCGGCGGGCGCAAGAGGCACACGAACTGGGAGCGACCGAAGTCTGCGTGCAAGCTGGTCTGGCGCCGGGCATGGACGGTTGGCAATACGTCAAACTCTGCCGCGCACTAAAGGAAGCTCTGCCCAATCTGCATATTCACGGTTTTTCACCCGAGGAAGTGCTCTATGGTTCGACGCTCACCGGCGTGAGCGTGCGCGATTACCTCGGCGCGCTCAAAGGCGCCGGAGTTGGCAGCCTTCCCGGCACCTCGGCGGAAATTTTGGTGGACGAAATCCGCCACCAAATCTCGCCGGGGCGAATTGGCACCGCGCAGTGGATCGAACTGATCCAAACCGCCCATGAATTGGGAATTCCCACCACCTCGACGATCATGTACGGCCACGTAGAGAGTTCGCGCCACAAAGCGATCCATTTAGATATTCTTCGCGAGATTCAAAAACGTACCGGCGGAATCACCGAGTTCGTGCCGCTCAGTTTTGTTTATGACGAAGCGCCGATGTTTCACCGCAAACCGCCGGCCGGTTTGCGCCAAGGCGCCAGCGGCGCGGAAGTGATGAAGATGTACGCCGTTTCCCGCCTCATGTTGAGTAACTATATTCCCAATCTGCAGGTCTCCTGGGTGAAGGAGGGACCGAAGCTATCGCAGCTCGCGCTGCTCGCCGGCGCCAACGATTTCGGCGGCACGTTGATCAACGAGAGCATCTCCACGGCGGCCGGCGCAAGTTACGGTCAGCTGATGAAACCGTCGCAATTTCGCGGGTTGATTCGCGAGATGGGCCGCATACCGGCCGAGCGTTCGACGACCTATCAAAAGATCCGTGTGTTCGAGAGCGAAGATCACCATCGCGACTTGCTCGACGAAGTGAGTGATCCGGCACAGCGTTTCGGTTCCTACCAAAATCTTATCCATCTAAGAGAATACCGTTTCCGAGACTTTTATCGGGAACAAAAAAACCA
>DASPXM010000060.1:0-8922 GCA_035637295.1 Verrucomicrobiia bacterium | reverse complement strand
CCGCTCTTCTCGATTTCGCGCAAGATCGAGCCGTCGATGAATTGTTCCGGTTTGGCTGCTTTCGCCCGCGGATCGCGTTCCGCCATCCAGGTGAGCTGAGTTTGAATGGCGGCGGGCGAGACGTGCGGTACAGAGGGATAGATCTCGCGGTAGAGCCGATAGACTTCTTCCAGAGCCTCTCGATCATCAATCTTGAGATATTTTCCAAGGGCGCGGATGCTTGGTTCGGGGTTATTCTTGACCGTGTAGATGCCTTCGATAATCGCGCGCAGATATCTCGTCGCGACGTCGGCATTGGCTTTAAGAAATGCGCGGCTGGTGATGACTTCCAGCTGGGGAAATGGAATATCATACTGCGTCGGATCGGCGAGGATCGTAAAGCCGGCTTTCTTGGCAAGCGTGAAGAACTCCGGCGTGAGGATTGTCGCGTCGACACTGCGCTTGTGCAGAGCGGAAAGGCGCGTGCTTGTGCCGCCGGTCTGAAGGATCGTTACGTCTTTGTCGGCGACCAATCCGTAGCGCTGCAAGATCAGGCGCGCGGCCAAATCAGAAGCACTGCCGAAGCGGGAAATCGCCAGCCGTTTGCCTTTTAACTGATCGATGGTCTTAATGTCTTTTTGCGAGAGCAGCGCGTAGGGTAAGCGGCTTTCAATGCTGGCGATCGACACGATATCGCTGCCGGCTAGATTGCTGCTGACCGCTACTGTGCCGCCGCCCATGGCGATCTGGGTTTCGCCGGCGGTGAGCGCCTGAACGGTAGTGACGCCGCTTTCAATCAGTACAACATCGACGCTCAAGCCGTGCTTTTCAAAAATCTTGGCGTCCTTCGCGAGCCAATAGGCCGCCATATTTGCGGTCAAGGCACTGTAAGAAGTTTTCAGGCGGGTTAGCTGCGAGAAAGATGGTGTACTGGAGAGATGGAGTAGCGCGCAAATAACGACGAAGACGCGTGTTACAAAAGATAAGGTCATTAACTTCTCCAGTTTCGTCATTCCGGCGCATGCCGGAATCCAAGCATTTTATGTTCAACGGAAACGTACCTGGATACCGGCTTTCGCCGGTATGACGATTCGTAACTTTCACGCGCGCCCAGAACGGCTCAATCAGTCCCCTATTCAAATCTAACTTAGGAGGAACTCCGTCAGTACGCGGTTAAACTCCTCGGTCTCTTCGATCTGCGGTTCATGGGCCGAGTTCATGAAGCGATGCACTTTGGAGTCGGCGACAATTTTCTGAAAGCTGACGTCCCAATCACTTTGATTTAGCGGGTCGTGCTTACAGGACATGATGAGCAAAGGGATGTTGAGCTGTGAAAGCTGCTTGACGAATTCGTCAGTGGTCGAGCGCACTTGGTGAACCGGACTCCTTAGACGGGCCGCCGACAAGGTCTCCCAGGCGCCGGGAATGATCGAGCTTTCGTAACGCTCGCGGATGTTTTCTTCGGTTTGCCACTTGGGATCGTGGTACAGCAGCGCGACGATTTTTTTCATGTTCTCCATCGACGGTGTGTAGTTATCCAGATCTGCTTGCGACGTTGTCTTAAACACACTGGCGTTGCCGCAGATGGTCACCATTTTTTGAATTTGTAACGGCGGTGGATGACGCACGGCGGTTCTGAGAATGAGACCGCCGCCGGCGGAATTGCCGACGAAGAACGCTTGGCCGATTCCCAGGATTTCCAGGAACCTCTGCAGATGTCGGATGCGCAATCCAGCTGGATCTGAAAAGCTGTAAATCTTCTCTGTTTGTCCCCAACCGAGAATGTCCGGAGCGATGACGTGAAAACGTTCGGCAAGCGCAGCGATGTTATGGCGCCAGGTAATGTCGGCCGAGGCGCCGTACTCGCCGCCGTGAAGCAAAATTAAATCGGGGCCGCTACCTGCCTCCAAAAAATGAGTCTTGACATCGCCGGCGATAATCGTTTGGTGTTGGTATTCAGCCATTGGTGGCTCTAGAACCTCTCAGCAAATTTCAATCGTCATTATGGGCAACCGTGATACCGACCTGACCTGGATTTCGCGTGTAGGGGCGGGTTTCAAACCCGCCCCTACTCGATGCCGGTTTTCACCGCATGACGGTTAGGTATAGCCCTTAACAAGTTTCTCAGACACCGCATTATAGAAATGCCGTGCCACCGTCCACGGCGACGGTTTGGCCGGTCATAAAATCGCTAAGCGGCGATGCGAGGAAGAGCACTGTGCCGACCAGATCCTTAGGTAATTGGACTCGCTTCAAGCAGCGGTCGCCGACCCGCGCGCCGCGCATTTTAATAACCTCTTCGGATGGATTGTCCTCTGAAAGAGTCGAGCCGGGGGCGATCGCATTGACGTTGATGTTGTCGTCGCCGACTTCGCGGGCGAGGGTGCGGGTAAAGCCAATGACACCGGCTTTCGAAGTCACGTAATGAATGCGCCCGGCGCTGCCGTTTAATACCGTACCGGATGAAATATTAATGATCTTGCCTGATTTCTGTCGGCGCATAGTGGGCAGCACGGCGCGGCAGCAGAAGAACAGGCCTTTCAAATTCACCGCCATCATGCGGTCCCATTCGGCTGGGTCGATGCTGTCGATACCACCGCGGTTCATCGGAATGGTTGCAAAGATCGCAGCATTATTGATCAGGATGTCGATCTGTCCAAACTTATCGAGCGCGAGTTTGGCCATGTCTTTGGTCGATTGTTCGCCCGCTACATCGACCTTTGCAGCCAACGCTTTGGCATCGAACTGTTTAGTCACTTCGCCGGCAACCTTTTCCGCCGCCGGTGCGTCGATATCGGCGACGACGACTTTCGCGCCCGCTTCGGCAAAGCCATGGCAATACGCCCGCCCGATGCCGTGGCCGCCCCCGGTAACGATGGTCACTTTGTCTTTCAGTCCTTCGATCATTAGAACTCCCTCGATTTGATTTGTTGCCAAAATAGCCCTAGAACTTTTGAAGTGTCAAGGTAACAATTGGCCCACCGGGAAAAATCCCGTGTATGAGGCGTCATAGGTGGATTTTTTTGATGAAAGTAATTTGGGATTTACGAATTGACGGGCAAGCGTTGCGGAAGATGCGTTTAGGATTGATGTGTTTGGTTATCGCTCTTTTGATCGCGATTAATTCAGCGCACGGGCAGAGCGACGGCTCGGAGTTGCTGCCGATGTTTGGCCAGCCAAAAATCGCGCGACCGGATAATCTCAAGCATGCGGACGAGGCGTTTATCCGCGATACGACACTCAGATATGGTAGCCGGCAGGCTGCCAGCAACGCGCTCGCGACGCAAGGCTGGGCGGCGATCCGCGCGAAGCAAGGCGATGTGGCAATGCAACGTTTCAATCAAGCGTGGCTGTTGAATCCGAAAAACTACAGCGTCTTTTGGGGTTTTGGCGCAGTGCTCAGCGAAAGAGGAAAATTGGCCGACGCTATCGAACAGCTGGAATCAGCCCGCGAGCTGATCGATGATTCGAACCAGCGGGTAGCGCTCCTATGCGATCTGGGGACCGTTCACTCGGAATATGCCGCGCGGCTGCCAGCCGATAGGCAGTTAGACCGCGCCCATCACTTCGTGGTTGCCAATAATCGTTTTACCGAGAGCCTGGAACTCAATCCGAAATATGCGCCGAGCTGGCGCGAGTGGGCCATGTCGTTGTACGATCAAGAAAGATACACGGAAGCTTGGGTCAAGGTGAAACAAGCAAGAGAGTTCCAAGCCGAGCCTTTTCCGCCGGAATTTCTAAAGAAGCTCACAGCGAAGGCGCCAGAGCCGAAATAATACTGCGTTAAGTATTATTGCCGCGCTAGGGTCAATTATCCGCAACATGTCTCGCTACGCCGTTTGTGACGCCATTCAACAGCTTGATCCCGAGAAGGACTACCAACGCATCGTTTTTCTCTCGTCCTGCTACGACTTTCCGTTTGATACGACGCGAGCATTGGAGTTCGCGCTGTTTCGGCCTTTTTGCGTGCCGAGTATTGCAGCGCTGCTGGACCGCACAGGGGAATTTTGATGGAAAGCCGACACAGTTGGATTTTGTGCTTTCGCTCTTGATGAATCACATGCGCAATCTTCGAACGGGTGCCTTGGCGAAGCTCGGTCTGGTCGCGATCGGGGTTCTTCTCCATGGACTCCTCTCCGCGGAGGAGGAGCAAGGACCAGCGAAGCTGCTGACGGTCTGGGCGGGGATGTTGCCGATTATTCTCTCTGCACCTCACGGCGGCCGCGAGTCGATCCCGGGAGTACCGGTCCGGCGTGGCATCGGCGTGCAGCAATTCACCACAGAACGAGACAGCAACACTGCTGAACTTGTGGAAGCGATTGGCCGTGCACTCGGCGATCGATTGGATGCCAAGCCGTTTCTGATTGTCGCCCGTTTCGAGCGAAAGTACGTCGATGCCAATCGGCCGCACGCCGCGGCCTATGAGTCCGCGGCGTCGAAGCCTTATTACGAGGCCTATCACCGAGCGCTCGAAGACGCTTCTGAGCGTGTGCGTCAGCGCTGGATGGGCGGATTGTTGCTCGATATTCATGGCCAGGGCGCCGAGGCTGATACCATTTTTCGCGGCACGGACAACGGCAGAAGTGTCTCGGCATTACAGCAAAAGTTTGGCAACGAAGCGCTTACCGGACCAAAAAGCATTATTGGGCAGCTGGCATTGAAAGGATACAAAGTTATTCCAAATGGCGCCGGCGAGGCACGAGAGCAGCGCTATACGGGCGGTTACACGACGCGAACCTACGGTAGTCATCGCGGCACTCAGATCGATGCGATTCAATTGGAGATCGGGAGCAATCTGCGAGCACGCGCGAACTTCGATCGAATGGCAATCGATCTCGCCGATTCGATCGCCGTTTTCGCGCGACAGTATCTTCTCGCGGTGAGGTGAGGACGAAACGATGGTACAGCTCTAGCCCTAGCCTAGGCTAGCAGGCTGCTGAAAAAAGGCATTCGTGCTTCGAGAGTTTCATGCTTCGACAGGCTCAGCAGAACGGAAAATTTCCAATGATTTCGATCCTTCTTTCCGTTCGTCCTGAGCTGTGTCGAAGGATGAATGGCATTTTTGAGCAGCCTGCTGGTATCTGAGGCAGAGGGCAAATGAAAGCTTGTCGAGAATGCCGGCGTGAGATTTCCGAACAGGCGATGGCGTGTCCAAACTGTGGTGCGCCATTTCCGGCGCGCGAAAAGTGGGAGGGTTTCGGATTCGAATACAAGTCGAAGCTTGAATTTTTTGGTTGGCCGCTGCTGCATATATCGTTCAAATATCGGCCGAACCGCATGCCGGTTCCGGCGAAGGGCATCATCGCCATCGGCCAATTCGCCTGCGGCGGTTTGGTTCTCTCGCAGTTTGGTGTCGTTTTGGTCAGCATTTCACAGTTTACGATTGCGGGATATGCAGTTGCCCAGTTCGCCATCGCGTACTCGCTGATTGCGCAGTTTGGACTTTACTTCAGTCATGGTCGCGGCCAGCTGGTCAAAAGCGTCGGAGAAGTCATAGGATTGCTCTGGTCGCCAGCATAGGTGTTGCGTCGCCAAATGCCCTCCGTCTATGACCTCAAACCACGCTTCCAAGCTCTCCTGAAACCGTTGGTAAATTCCCTCGCCGAAGCCGGAGTCACGGCCAATCACGTGACGGTCACAGCGCTAGTCCATCATTGATCGTCGGCGCATTGATTACTTTATTTCCCGCAGAAAGGTGGCCGCTGTTGTTAATGCCGCTGGCGCTGTTCGTGCACATGGCGCTCAACGCCATCGACGGCATGTTGGCGCGCGAGGACAAAATGAAGAGCTCGCTTGCCGCGATCTTGAACGAGCTTGGCGACGTGCTATCGGACACGGCATTATATTTGCCCCTAGGACTGGTCCCGGGAGTGAATGCGATCTACATCGTCGCAATTGCCATACTCGCCATTGTCAGTGAAATGACCGGCGTGGTCGCGGTACAGATCGGCGCGCAGCGACGCTATGACGGGCCGATGGGGAAGAGCGACCGGGCGTTCGCATTCGGCTTGCTGTGCTTGCTCTTGGGCACCGGGATCCAACCGGCGTACTGGGTCGATGCGATTTTGTTGATTACGCTTGGTCTGTTGCTCGTGACGATCGTCAATCGCGCGCGGCGGGAACGCTTCATTGGGGCATCATGACGATGGTGTTCGGAATCAGTCACATCGCTTATCTCTTGGTCTTACCGGAGGCCAATAATCCAAGCGCGGGAGCCGCCGGCTTGGTCCTGTTTCTGGTTTTTCTGACCGAGTTCAACGACGTGGCACAATACGTCTGGGGAAAAATGTTGGACCGAAATAGAATCATTCCCAAAGTGAGTCCGAACAAGACCGGGGAAGGTTTTCTCGGCGGCATGGTGACGACCACATTGCTTTCGGTACTACTCGCAGAGTGGCTTACGCCGATGACTTGGATGGTTGCGATAGCGGCCGGCTTGTTGATCAGCATTGCCGGATTCATCGGCGACGTGACGATCTCGGCTTTGAAACGTGACATCGGCCTCAAGGATAGCGGCAACATGTTGCCCGGGCACGGCGGCATCCTCGATCGCATTGACAGCCTGACCTACACCGCGCCTTTGTTCTTTCACTTTATTTATTATCTTTACTACTGACATGAATCCCTTTCTGCGCTTTCTGTTCTACGCGGTTTTCATCCGCTTGATTGTCCTGATTGTGCTGGGACTCAACGTGCGCCATCGAGAGCGACTTCCTAAATTAGGACCTGCGATCATCGTCGCCAATCACAACAGTCATCTCGACACGATGGTATTGATGAGCCTGTTTCCGCTCGGACTCCTGCCGCAGCTTCATCCCGTCGCGGCGGTGGATTACTTTCTGACTTCGCGGCTATTTTCATGGTTCACTCTGAAAGTAGTGGGTATTTTGCCGATCAAACGAACCGTTTCCCGCGGTGACGATAATCCGCTGGCTCCGTGCAACCAAGCTCTCGCCGATGGCCAAGTGCTCATTGTTTTTCCTGAGGGCAGCCGGGGCGAGCCGGAGCAGATGCAGAGCTTTAAAGGAGGTATTGCGCGGTTGGCCGAGGGCAACCCGACGGTTCCGGTCACTCCGGTATTTCTTCACGGGCTGGGCAAGGCATTACCCAAAGGAGAGACGGTGTTGGTGCCGTTTTTTTGTGATGTCTCTGTCGGTGAACCATTGCCCTGGACGGGCGATCGGCGAAGTTACATGCGACAGCTTGACGAACGAATGCGGCAGCTGGCTGCCGAGGGAAATTTTCCGGCATGGGAATGATAAATAGATTAGGCTTGTTGATACCCGGGATTATTCGCGCTCGTTCCAAACGGTTTGAACCGCTTGAACGTTTTGAACCCAATTCGGCAGCCGCTTAAGGCCTTGTCGCAGGCTTCCCTTGGTGCATGAATCATCCGGGATAGCCGACAGGATTGGAGATCGTATGACGTACAATCTAACGAGTGCTTTGGTGATTTTGTTGGCGCTGATTGCGGCGCCTGCCGAACCAACGTGGTCGGGCGCTGCGCCGGATTGTTGGGTTGAACCCCGCTTCTTTCATAGTCAGGAAATGTTAGATATTTGGAAGGACCGAACGATCATTCGGAGACTGTATGAAACCAAACCGAAAGCCGGAACTTACTCTCCGAACAAGGGTTATTACTTTACGGTCGAGGGTGGGCGGCCGAACGGCGCCGTGACGATTTACGCCGAAAAGGACTATCTGTTGCGCATCGAGTTTTCCGAACTATTCGGTCTTGCCGACGTGAAATGGGTCAACGAAAAACTGCTTTTCCTGCGCCCGTGGTGGGGCAGAATTCTAGGCACCGATCTAATCTACGATGTTGAAACGGAGAAGATCGTCTACGACGAGACGGTAACGGATGGCTATTTGGCCTATCAGCAGTTTCGCGAAAGCTGTCCCATGCACGGTTGTCAGTGTATCAAGAAAAAAGAATGATCAGGTCATTTAGAAACGGAGAGCATTTCCATGCCTGACAGTTCCACTTATGATGCTGCGAAAGCCGATGCGTTTGCCGATCGTCTGCTAACCACGCTCAACAACGGGGCGCTGTGTCTGATGATCGCCGTCGGTCACCGTAGTGGCTTGTTCGATGCTATGCGCGCGCTTCCGCCGTCGACTTCAGCGGAGATTGCCAGACACGCCGGGCTCAACGAGCGCTACGTGCGTGAGTGGCTCGGCGCGATGGTCACCGGCCGTGTCATCGAAGTCGATCCGGCGACGCAGCGCTTCCACTTACCAGCGGAACATGCGGCTTATCTCACTCGCGCCGCCGGCGCGGATAACATCGGAGTTTTTACGCAATACATAAGCTTGCTTGGCGGGGTCGAAGACGAAATCGTGGAGTGCTTCAAAAATGGCGGCGGCGTGCCTTACGCGAAGTTTCCCCGCTTCCATGACGTGATGGCCGAGGACAGCGGCCAGTCCGTGCTTTCGTCGATCGAGTCGCACATCGTGCCGATAGTGCCTGGATTAGGCGACAAACTTAGCGTGGGGATTCAAATGCTCGACGTCGGCTGCGGCCGCGGCCGAATCATCAACCGCCTCGCTGAACTCTATCCCAAGAGCCGGTTTACCGGAATAGATTTGTCGAGCGAAGCGATCTTAACCGGTTGGCAAGAAGCTAGCGCCAAGAAATTGCGGAACGTGGAGTTTATCGTTAAAGATTTGAGCAATTTTGACGAAAGCGCGGAAATCGACGCATTTGATTTCGTCACTACCTTTGACGCCATACACGATCAGGCCAGGCCACTAAGTGTGCTCAAGGGCATTCATCGCGCGCTCCGCCGCAATGGCGTTTACCTCATGCAGGACATCAAGGGATCGAGCGAGATTCATAAAAATTTGGATCATCCCCTTGGACCACTTCTCTACACAGCTTCATGCATGCACTGCATGACGGTGTCGTTGGCGCAGGGTGGAGAAGGGCTGGGAGCGATGTGG
>DASPXM010000059.1:0-14398 GCA_035637295.1 Verrucomicrobiia bacterium | reverse complement strand
CCTAGTGCCAGGGCGAATCCCGCCGTCACAAGTATAAATGAGAAAGCTGCTGAGAGGACCGAGAATATCTTTCGGTTCGTCTTCATGGTTTTCTCCTTTTCATTTAGACGCATTTCGGAGGAACTTATTCCAAAAGTTGTTGCTTTATCCCTTAGATTCCCGGCACTGTCAATCCCCCCAGAACGGGGAGCTGGGGTTGCCCCCCAAATGAGGTTAGTCAAGCCCTTCGCGGACTGCCAGGACGGCTGCCTCAGTCCGGTTCTTGACATCCAGTTTGCGGAAAAGTGATTTTAAGTGCCCTTTGATGGTCTCGCGGGCGAGGCGAGTAATCTCGCTTATCTCCTCGTTGCTAAGCCCCTCTGAAACCAGGCGAAGGATCTTAAGCTCTAGTTCTGTGAGGCTGAATCGGTCGGCAAATTGGCTAATGCGTACCGGGTTTGAACCTGTTTTCCGGTCAGAGGTTTGTTCTAGGGCAAGGTGCGCGAGATATGGAGAGGACGAGGTCTTGCCGGCATGAGCTTGCCGGATAATGTTGATGAAATCGGAACGATCCGTGTCTTTTAAAATATAGCCCATCGCACCGGCACGGATCGCCGCGCGAATTTTATCGTCCTCATGGTGGACCGAGAGCATGAGAATTTTAGTCCTTGGCGAAACCGCGCCGATCAGTCGAGCGGCCTTGATCCCGTCCATCTTTGGCATATCGACGTCTAACAACGCCAAATCGGGTCCGGTCTCACGAGCGCCTGTGACCGCTTCCTGGCCGTTTGCCGCGTCGGCCACGACTCTAATGTCCGTGCCGGACTCGAGCAGGATCTTTAGACTCTGACGAAACAGTCGTTCGTCGTCAGCGATCAGCAATTTGATCGGCATCGATTTGCATCGTCTCGTGTGAGTTACCGTAAGGTTTCTAGCTGCAAGCGCACCCGAACGCAATACCATGCTAAACCGGTTTAAGAATCAGGCCGGTGTTGTCCAGGTTTTCGTCACCAGGTACCAAAGAAAGTGATATTCTTTTTCCATTGAGCCAAAAATCCGTTTGATCCGCATAATGGACTGACAGCGGATGGCCGGACTGTCCGGAAGGAAGTATGAAGCCGGAGTCTTGCCGACCGCCAAAGTCAACGACGAATCTCAGGGCGGCGCCGACCGTATGGGAGTAGGGGTTGGAATGACGATAAAACCCTACATTGATTGTCATGCCGTCGCCGGGAGTTGAAAGCGGGCCGATGCCCAGTAGGGGCTTGAAAACGCTAATGCGACCGAGCGCATGATTCAAATGTAATTTGTGAATTTTTCCCCATTGCCATTCCTCTAGCTTCTCACCAAGCGCGTCTTGGAGCTCAATGCAGGCTTCTCGCAACGACATGGCGACAAGCTCGTATCTCGACCGGTGCGTGAACCAAACCGAGTTAGGATCGTTCAATATGCGGTCGGTGGGCACGATGCACTGGTTCAAAATCTCGACGTATGCAGTGAAGAGTTCTTCGCCCAATGTCGGGCTTAGCAGGTTTGCCAGCAGCCGATGATGAAAGACGTGAAAGATCGCTGCGTCGATACTCGCTTCGCTACAACGACCATCCCAAGACAGTAGCCGATTGGCGGCGGTTTTGACGGCTAATTTCTCGTCGGCTAACTGAGCCAATTCAGCTTTGAGCGCGTCGATCAACCCTGCAGCGTGCAGCGAAAGATTGTCGAGCTGTATCGCCGCAAGGTCGTCTGCGGAGAATCTTTCACGCTCGGCCAGGAGTTGATGGATACGCCGGAAGCGATGGGGCGGCTCAAAAAAATGGGATAGGTAATAAGGATACGCCGAATCCACTATGCGGTTATTTGCCGTCGCAACGATGCCGCCGGGAGGATTGTAGATGCGTGGCAGCTCTTCAAACGGAATATAGTCCGCGCAGTCATTCTGTTCATTCCAGCCTTCGACAGGAAGCAATGATGGAACTCGCGCACGGCGAGGAATTTTTCCGGCAAGAGTGTAGCCGATATTGCCGTCGCGATCGGCGTAAACGAAATTTAGACTCGGCGAAGTATGACAGCGAAGGCCATCCTGGAACTCCTGCCAGTTGCGCGCGCGGTTGACGTCATAGAGGCTGACCAGTTCTTGGCTCGGGTCATGGGCGGTCCAGCGGACGGACAATATTTCGCGGCGGTTGGCCGGATCACTGAAATCACTGATGATCGGGCCATGCCGGCTCCAACGCACTATTCTTTCGAGCGACCGCCCTCGCCTGATTGCGATCAATTCCCGGCGCGTATCAAGTGTCTGCCAGCGATGGCCCACCAAGTAGCGATCCGGCTCCAGCGGATGCAGTCTTTCTCGGTAAATTTCGACATCGTCGCACACGGCGGCGGTCATGCCCCAGGCGATGGAGCGGTTATGGCCCAATTGAATGTAGGGAATGCCTGGAATCGATGCGCCCCGGACTTCGTAGCCATTTTGCTCCGCCCCGCCGGTCTCGGCCTTCAAGTGCATCAGATACCAAATCGACGGCAGCGTCATTCTGAGATGAGGATCGTTGCATAGAATCGCACCGCCGCTCGTTGACCGGCTCGGCGCGATAGCCCAGTTGTTGCTGCCGTTGCCAGCAGGATGCCAATCACTGGCCGCCAGGACGCCGCTGGTAAATTCCCACAGGCCGCGCGTCTGGTGGAAAATGGCGCGGGTGATCGTCGGCGCATCATCGGGATAAGACGGAAAGAGCTTGCGGAGCTTTTCCGGCTCGTCTTTCAACTTCGCCGCGACCGCGATGAAATTGAGACGCGTGAACAGCGCCGTCGAAAGCATAAAGGCGAGACCTTTGCCGATGGTCAACGTATCTTCCGGCCGCCACAGTTCCGGTTCATGACGGAGCAGACGAAATTCCCAGGGTAACTTGCGCACGCACTGCTGGATATAGTGATTGACACCGTCACAATAGGCGCGCAAACGGAGCTGATCTTGTTCGGGGAGAACATCAAGCGAAGCCACGGCGGCAGCGCGGATACCGAGAAGCCTGAGAAAGTAATCGAAATCAGCGCAAGAGCGTCCGCGAAATTGCGTCGACAAATCTCGCCATGGAAGCGAAAAGTCGCCGAAGATCTCGGCCATTCGGCCGCTAAAGAGCCGCCGGCTCATTTCCATCTGCCAAAGTCTCTCCTGCGCGTGCAGAAATCCTTGGGCGAGAAATAAATCATGTTCGTTAGCAGCAAAAACATGCGGGATAGCGAAGCGATCCCAGCGTGCTTGGACCCGATTCTTGAGGCCGACGATCGCCAGTTCGCCGTGATATTTTGGCAACGAGCCTTTATCGAGCAGATGAATGAATGGGCGAAGGAGCGCCGAAAAGCCGGTCAGTAGAAACCCGCTTTTCGGCAACTCCATAGAATCTCAAGACCGAACGATCGAAGAGGGATGGGTTCGACAGCTTAGAGAATCGCTTTCACCGACGGGCGCGCTTTCATTCTTTCCATGTACTTGCCGAGGCGGGGCAGCGATGGATCGGGCAAAACACCGAATCCTTCCAGTCGGGTGAAGCGCGGAATCAGGTCGGCATCGACCAAAGAGAAATCGCCCATCAAATATTGTTGATCGCCGATTTCATTCTCAAAGCGCTGCAGGAGCTTCTTCAAGTCGCTTTTCGCGCTGTCGATCACCTGCTGATTTTGCTCCTTCGGATCCTTGGTGAGCTCCATGCGGAGCTTTTGATACGGACTGTCGAAGTGGGCAAAGCCATAATCGATCAAGATGCGCGCCTTGGCTTTTTTGCTCAGGTCCTTCGGCATCAGCGGCGGATTGGGGTATTTCTCATCCAGGTATTCGTTTATGATGCAAGATTCGTAAAGTACCGTGGCATCATCGGTCAGCACCGGAACCTTGCCGTAGGGGTTCAGCTTCAAATATTCCGGCGTTTTTTGCTCCTGCTTTCGTAGGTCAATGGGCACGATCTCGTAGGGCAAATTCTTTTCCGCCAAGACGACTTTGACGCGTTGGCAGTTGGGCGAGGATTTGAAATCATACAATTTTAGCACTGTCATTCTCCTTTCTCTCTCATCAATTTTCTTGCGGCATTTATACTAAGAATTTGCCGAAAGGAAAAGCCTGAGCACAAAGAAATCCGCCTTGATCTAGCTGCATATTGATGTTAAGCGGATCCATGACACCGGATGCGAGCAGCGATTGAACTCGGCCGAAGCAGCGAAAACGATTGTTGACGGACTAAAGCGCGCAGGAATCAATTTCGTCGCGACACTGCCTGATATAAACCTTGCAGACTTGCTGCGCGAGGTTGAGGAAGATCGGGATTTCATTCACGTGCCTGTTTGCCGGGAAGAAGAGGGAATCGGGATTTGCGCCGGCGCATACTTGGTGGGAAAGAAGTGCACGGCAATCATGCAAAACGGCGGTTTTTTCAACAGCACTAATGCGATCGTCAGCACTTCGCTACAATACCAGATCCCCATATTGCTCTTGATCTACTACGCCGGCGATATTGGAGATCGGACTTTCAGCACGACGGGCAGCATGACGGAACCGGTGCTGCAGGCTCTCGGTATTCGCTATTACGTCATGCGTGACACCGGCGATGCGCCGGAGCTAATCAAACGGGCACAAATTTTAGCCGACGATTCAAAGCGGCCAGTGGCGTTGCTGTTAACCAAGGAAGTGCTTGGACGGCGTCCGTCGCTCAAGTTGTTTTAATGCGATGCCGCCAATCCAAGTCCCTTAAACATATGGTGGCGTACCTATCGATGAAGAGATTCGACTGTTTGACGGCGCTTGCTGCGGTGGCCAACGACGCGCTGATTGTGAGCTCCGCCGGCGCAATGACTCTAGAATGGAATTATCTGCGGCCCGGTGACGGTAATTTTCGCGTGCGGACACTTGGACTTTGTTCTTCGATCGCGCTTGGCATGGCGCTTGGCCTACCCAATCGCAAGGTGATAGCGCTGGACGGCGATGGATCCTTGCTGATGAATCTTTCCTCGCTCGCGACGATTGCCCGCATGCGGCCGAAAAACCTCATCCATATTGTTTTCGATAACGAGGTCTACGAAGCTTCCGGCAGCAAAAAAACCGCCACTGGTGCCGGCACGGATCTCGTCAGCGTTGCGCTGGCCGCGGGCATCAAGAATGCGCTTTGGGCAAATGCTCTCGACGACTTCGCAAAAGCGGTCGCTGTGGCACTGAACGCTCATGAATTATGTTTCATCGGCGCTAAAGTCTCCACGGAGCGCACTGAAGTACCGCCGTACCCGATCGATGAGGTGGAGAATAAGTACCGTTTCATCCGCCATGTCGAAAAGACCGCAGGGATTGAAATTCTCAAACGCCATTTGCCCGCCAGTTACGACTAAAATTCGCGGGCCAATTCACCGTAAGATATGAAAATCGACATTGAGTTCAACTCGGGAGCCCAGTTGCCGATGGACGCGATTCCAGAGCTCGCCCGGCTCGCTGAAGCACACGGGTTCGACTGCGCCTGGGGCGGGGAGGCCAACAATAAAGATCCTACGGTGATGCTGGCCAGTATCGCTTCGGTCACAACTCGCCTAAAGATAGGCTCGGCTGTCTATCATATCCTGGGCCGCACACCGGCGACGCTGGCGCTTCAAGCTGTTGGCTTGGACGAGCTGTCGTCAGGCCGCTTTTTACTTGGAATCGGCTCGTCGAATCCGACCATTGCCAAATGGCACGGGCAGATTCTCGACCATCCGCTTGGTCGCGTTCAGGAATATGTTGACATCGTCTGCGCGGCGATGCGCGGTGAGAAACTCAACTTTGAAGGCAAATACTTTACCGCGCAGAATTTCAAAATGGCTTTCAAACCCTCCGGTCGAAAGATCCCCGTTTATCTAGCCGCATTTGGTCCGAAGATGACTCGATTGGCGGGCAAGATCGCCGACGGAGTCTTGATCAATATGGCCAATCCGCCCGAGATTCGCCGCATCATCGAAGAAGTGAGAGCCGGCGCACTGGACGCAGGTAAAGATCCTGGAAAGATGGAGATCATTTGCAAGATTCGTTGCTCGATTGCGCGAAGCTACGCAGTCGCGCAGGACGCATTGAGTCACGCGCTTACGTACTATGCCTTGGCGGATTACTACCGTGACCTGTTGGGACGCATGGGGTTTGCAGCCGAAGTTGAGTCAATGCGGGCAGCTTGGAAATCCGACGGATTCCACGCAGCTCGCAGGTTAGTTACGGACCGTATGTTTAGTTCATTGCCGCTGATCGCCGCTACATCGGTTGCGGAAGTGATTGAGCAACTCAAGCCATACACTGAAGCGGGAGCGACAAGAGTTATCTTGCCTTACGTGACGGCGTCCGACGACATCGTCGGGGAGATCAAGAGCTTTATCAAATTTTGGAGTCCCGCAATCACCGAAGCGACTGATGAAGTAGGAGATAATCGAAATGCCATTTGAGCTCGTAAACCCCAGAGGATTGGAAGCACCGGTCGGTTATTCCCACGTCGCAAAGATTTCCGATGGAAAATTGGTTCACGTCGCTGGCCAGGCACCCTTCGATGACCAAGGAGAAGTCGTTGGTAAGGGAGATTTTGTCGCACAGTTTGCGCAGGTTATGCAGAATTTGAAAACTGCAATAGAGGCCGTCGGCGGGCGTCCGAGCCAGTACGCGGTACTGACGATCTATATCACGAATTTGGCCGCCTATTGGGATAATAAAAAGCCATTGGGCATCGCCTATCGCGAAGTGTTCGGAAAATATTTTCCGGCGATTACTTTGGTGGAAGTAAATCGCTTGTATAATCCTGATTGTATGATCGAAATTTCGGCCATTGCGGTCATTGACTAGCCGGTCTTTTTGAAGGAAATTTCCTCCCTCGCCCCGCCATTTTTGGCGTCTGTGTCGACAAGATTGCTCAAATTACTGACATTGCGGCCGCGGGCGAAATAATGAAGCGCAGAAATTCCGGTAGGTTAAACGCGTGGCATCCCCCTTGCTTGAGTAATATGTAACGACACGGGAGAGGCGGTTGAGACATGATGCCAATGAACACGAATTCAATCTTAGACAAAGAGTATGATCAGGATCTCTTCGAAAGCGTGACGGAAGAGGAAATCATCTATCTTTGGCGCTCGATCAAAGGCCGCGGGATTTCCGAAGATGAAGCGTGGCATGCAGTCGTCACTGGTCTTGCTCTCGACATGGCATTTGCCAAAACGAAGACTTGCAAACAAATCGAGCACTAAAGCCACTTACTAATACTCCGTTGAATCTCCGGTTTCATCGCAGTCTCTGATCCATTCACTTTTGTCCGATTCCGCGGCGGGCTTGTTGTGCTGTCCCGCTGTGCGGCGTTCTGTGCGACGCCGCGACATTGACTCCTCCCGAAAAATCTGATTGAATCGGCGCACACTTACTGAGGAGCCTTTAATGTCACGCATTACCGTCGAAGATTGCCTGCAGAAGGTTGCCAACCGGTTTGAATTGGTTATGCTTGCGTCGAAGCGAGCGAGACAGTTATTCAAAGGGGCCAAGCCTTTGATCGAATCTGATAACCGTGAAGTTGTGGTGGCCCTTCGCGAAATAGCTGATGGCAAGGTAAGAAAAGTTTCAAATCAGTCTTAACGACTGTTACGCTTCCGCTCGCGCTTGATCCTGCATTTCTGATTTTGATCGCGCGCAGTTCCTAGATTCGATCATTTTGAAGGGCCCGCCAGTCCCCCGTGATACCAGCCTTTTGGTAGCGAGGATTTCAAAACCGCTCATGGCCGAAGACGACAAAAACACCGAACTAGACTTTCCGTATTCCGAGGTTGACCTCCGGAAAATCGTTGAAACGTCGGAGGGAGGTGCGAGAGACAAGGCTCTTGTTCCGTTCGATCCGCTCCAACGCTATCTCACGGAAATCCGGCGCTTCCCGCTGCTTGGCCGCGATGAAGAGCATCGGCTCGCGGTTCAGTACAAAGAATATGGAGATGTGAAAGCCGCATACAAATTGGTCACGTCGAATCTCCGGTTGGTCGTGATGATTGCGCGAGAGTATCAGAAGGCCTTCAAGAACCTGCTTGACCTTATCCAAGAAGGCAATATGGGACTCATGGAGGCCGTGAAGAATTTCGATCCTTATCGTGGCGTTCGTTTTCCGTCCTACGCCGTGTGGTGGATCCGCGCGTACATGATCCGATATATCATGAACGATTGGCGCATGGTGAAGATCGGCACCACCCAAGCCCAACGAAAACTATTCTTCAACCTGCAAAAGGAAAAAGAAAAGATCGAAGCTGAAGGATTGGCGCCAGGGCCCAAGTTGCTCGCCCAGCGTTTGCACGTCAAAGAAGACGAAGTTGTCGAAATGGAGCAACGGCTTGGCAGCCGCGATCTCTCCGTTGACGTACCGATCGGCGACGACGATGAAGCGACGCTGCTAAATTTTTTGCAGGACAATAAGCAGTCCCCGGAAGAACAATTCGCTGACGCCCAATATCGCGAGTTGTTGCGGCTCAAAATGGAGCAATTTGCCAAAAACCTCAAAGATAAAGAGCTAGTGATCTATCGCGAAAGGCTCTTAACCGAGGACCCGGTAACGCTTCGAGAAATCGGCGAAAAATACGGCATCAGTCGGGAGCGGGTTCGACAAATCGAGGAACGGGTCAAGAAAAAGCTCAAGACTTACCTCAACAAAGAGCTCAAGGACATAACCGACGTTGCGGGCTCGGCATAAGCTCTGCCAACGTCGCGAGGCGAACCACGATCTTCACTTTATTATTTTGCCCGGGTACTTAGGAAACTGCGACGGCGCGGCCATCGCATTGACCTCTGGGCGGTGAAATGAAGGGCGTTTTGCTTGCGCGTTTCGCCCGCTTCTGATAGCAAAAAATTACAACTGAGCTAGGAGAGTCATCTTTGCAATTTCAAAAGGAAGTAGAGATTAGTGCGCCTCGGGAAAAAGTGTGGCAGTTCATCTGGGACGTCGATCGCTTCATCTTGTGTGTGCCGGGCTGTAAAGACGCGAAAACCATCGAAGAGGGCAAGCGATACACCGCAACCATGGTAGAAAAAGTGGGTCCGTTTAAAGTGGAGTTCCCCACGACTATCGAAGTTATCGAACGGGAAGAGCTAAGCCGCATCAAAGCGCAAGCTTCGGGAGCGGACAACAAGATCGGCAGCCGCATGAAAGTTGATCTTGACGTAAGTCTGCGCACACAAGATGATAAAACCATTCTTGGTTTTGTCGCTGGCGTGGACATCCTAGGAAAGCTCGCGGCGTTGGGCCACGGCATCATCAAACGCAAAGCCGACCAGGTGCTTGACGAATTTGCTCAGGCCGTAAAGCAGAAGCTCGAGGGAGACTCGTAAATGCTACGAAGGTTCCGCTTGGAAGAACCGGAAAGCGTCGCGGAAGTTTCCGAGCTGCTCGGGCGGTTCGGTGACAGCGCGAAGATTTATGCCGGCGGTACCGAGCTTCTGTTAGCCATGAAAGAGGGATTAGTTCGATATGAGCGGCTGATCAATGTCAAAGGAGTCAAAGGACTAAGCGACGTCGTCATCGATAATGGCACGATTAGGATTGGCGCGCTGTGTACTCACCGCCAGGTGGAAACATCGTCGGCGCTGCAGCAAAAACTGCCGGCGCTGGTCAAACTGGAGCAAAATGTCGCCAATGTTCGAGTGCGGCAAGTGGGCACCATCGGTGGCAATCTTTGCTTTGCCGAGCCCCACGCCGATCCCGGCACGCTGTTGATGGCCTTGGGCGCAAAGATGGTTGCCGAGAAGTCGTCTTTCAAACGAGAGATTGCCGCGGAAGAATTCTTTGTCGATGCATTCGAAACGTCACTCGAAGCGGATGAAGTGCTCACAGAAATTCGAATTCCGACTCCGGAGACAAACTCCAGGAGCGCTTATTTGAAGTTTGGCTATCTCGAGAGACCGAGCGTTGGGGTCGCGCTGGCGCTGACCGTAAACGCCAGAAGCATAAGTGACACGAAGATCGCCGTAGGCTGTGCCGGGCCGGCGCCCCGACGCGTCGTCGAAGCCGAAGCTCTGCTCGATGGGAAAAGCACCCAGGAGGCGATGCAAAATCTGCCCGCCGCGGCTGTCATCGCGGGTCGTGCGGCTGAAGCAAACAGTGATCTGCACGGCTCCCAGGAATATAAAGAGCATATTGTGGGCGTGCTGTTGAAGCGCGCTTTTCAGAGTCTGGTGAGCTGACGTCGGGCGACTGGTACGGATACGGAGACAGGCATGTCCAAAGCGATGTCAAGGCAACACGATGCGCAGTTCATCCCAGTGTCGTTCACGTTAAATGGACGCTCCCAAGAGATCGAAGTGGAGCCCCACGAGTTGCTGCTCGATGTCGTGCGGGACCGACTCGGCCTTACCGGAGTGAAGCGGTCTTGCGATGTTGAAGTCTGCGGAGCCTGTACGCTGCTGGTGGATGGCCGGCCGGTGAGCGCCTGCACAACGCTCGCCTTCGAGGTTCGCGGACGGTCGGTATTAACGATTGAAGGCCTCGCCGAAAATGGCAAGCTCCATCCTCTCCAGCAAGCGTTCATTGAACATGGCGGCTTTCAGTGCGGCTTTTGTACGCCAGGTATGATATTGGCGGCAAAGGCTCTCCTGGACGAAATGCCGAATCCCACAGAAGACGAGTTGAAACATTTCATGCATGGCAACCTTTGCCGCTGCACCGGCTACAAGAAGATTATCGAGTCGATCATGGCGGCGGCGAAGAAGATGCGGTCAAAAGCCTAAACGTTCAAATAGCTCAAGCCGTTTCAATCGTTCAACCTCTTGACTCGGATGTTTTTCTCAGTTGCTCTTAGAACGGTTTGAAGTTCTTGAACGTTTTGAACCTTCTAGTCCTCGATTCCGTACTCCTGCCAGCGACTCGCCACGAGTTCCAAGTGTTCTTTGGGCGGAAGTGATATCGCCGGATATTTATGCTTTCTCGTCGCGTCGATCGCGATGCGGGAACCGACGTAACGGCTGGGATGATGCTGAACGATATCGGCGGGGGCCTGGGAGGGGTCAAGACCGACGGCTTGAACATCCCGCTCGATATAAATGTCTTTGTCGGGTCGGACATGCCAGCTGAGCGCCCAATCGACGGCGAAATCGTCCCATACATCGATATCGTCGTCGACAACGACGGTGATCTTGCCAAAGCCGGTGCGCAATGACCAGGCACCATACATAAGTTGACGCACCTGCCCGTCAAATTGCTTCTTGAGCGAAATGACCAGATAGGCGCCGCTGCCACCGGCTTCCTTGAGCCGCAGATCTTTGATCGGGATACGCAAGGTATCTTTTATATGTTTAAACAGCGGCCACTCGCGGCCCACGCCACGGATGCAGCTCGACTCCGACGGCGGCATCTGACTGATAAAGGCTTGATAGAGCGGCTTGTGGCGAAAGGTCATGCACTTGACGTTGAAGAAGGGCTCGTTTCCAGCGGGCCCCATATAACCCGTGTATTCGCCGAACGGACCTTCGGGTTCGACGGCGTTTGGCGGGATCTCCCCCTCCAGAACGATTTCCGCTGTGGCAGGAACTTCAAGCGGAACGGTTTCGCAAGGAACGAGATCGACCGGCTCGCCGCGAAGCGCCCCCGCGACGGCAAACTCATCCAATGCTTCGGACATTTTCGATACCGATACATAACCTATCGATGGGTCGGCACCGATGACCACCGCGACCGGTGTGGGTTTGTTCTGGGCATTGTTCTTTAGAATGTGCCATGCCATGTCTTGGCGTTTGCCGATTAGGAGTCCGGTCTTGTTTGGGCCTTTTATTTCCATTCGATAGGTGCCGACGTTGCGCACGCCGGTTTCGGGATCTTTGGTGATTAGATAAGGCGAGGTGAAAAATGGTCCGGGATCTTCGCCGACGGTCCAGGTGGGCACGGGGAGTTTGGTAATATCAACATCTTTCCCATGTAGAATGTTCTCTTTGCACGGCCCGTCTTTGACCATGCGCGGCGCAATCGGATTTCCCAGCGCGTAGTCCCACTTGCGGTTGATGCCTTCCACGGATTCGGTTTGAAGACCGAGGGCGTAAATTTCCCTGGAGGCGCCCAGCACGCCTGCGACCACGGGAATCTTGAAACCTTTGACGTTTTCGAAGATCAGCGCCGGTCGTTTGTGCGGCGGGATTTTCTTAAAAAGCTGACGGCACACCGCCGCAATTTCCCAGTCCTTGTCGACTTCTTTTGTGACGCGCTTGAGTTTGCCATTTCTTTCTAGTGTCGAAACATATTCTCGAAGATCGCGGTATGCCATGCATCCTCCGTCTATCAAACCAGCTAAGCAAAGAATTTTTTCGTATAGTAAACAGAAATTATTTATATATCAACAATTAAATAGTAAACTACATCGATTGACGCAGCACTGCGACAATGGCGGAGGAAGAACTAAGGGTTTTTATTGCAAAAGTTCGGCGAGCGTTAATCCTGGATGCTTGGCCTGAGGATTCTTTATGCCCTGATCTCGGCACGCATAAAGATAATATAGGAGATGCCGAAACACACGGCCACCAAACCGAATATCGTTGTGATATGCGGCCAGATTAAGCTTAAACTCTGATTAAGAGCCAGCGGTGTCGGAAGAATACCTTCCGCCTGGCTTTGCAGCGTCATGCCGAAAACGCGAGCGGCTGGATTGAGCAAAATGCCGACGGTTTCCGAGTACAGCGTGCTCGGAGAAATCCTACCGATGATATTTTCTACATCGGATCGCCGGGCGATCGCTTCGGGACTCGAAGCATCCGGGACGATCAATCCAGCTATTCCCGAGCTTATAACTGACACGAAAAGAGACAAGAAAAGCCAAACCGCCATCGACGCCAAAGCTGCGGTCACGGTTTTCTGAAACAACAAAGAGAACAGCATGGCAAGAGCTAGCCAAAAGCCCAGGTAAAACACTCCCACCGCGGTAAATATCAACATGCGCCAAAGCTCTTCGGGGTTCGGAGGGAAACCCAGAAGCGTGATGCCGAGCCCGATGACTAAAAGCAGGATGGAGCCCCACAATACTGAGACCGTCGTGAGACCGGCAAGAAATTTGCCATTGATCAGACTATCACGATAAATCGGCTGCGAGAGCACGCGGCTAAGTGTGCCACGGGCATACTCGCCGCTGATGGAATCAAATCCCAGCGTGATCCCCACCAAAGGACCGAAGAATCCGAGAAACGTTGTCAGGGAAAAAAGCGTTTCGCCGCTCGAGGTCAGCAAGAGCAAAAAAGCATACTGCGAAGGCACCGTGTCGGTGTTTTGCCGGATCGCTTGTCCGGTGGCATAGGTCGCCCAAAGGCCCGATAGAACGATCATGATCAGAAGAATCATGAAGCGGCGGCTACTAAAGTGATCGGCCAATTCTTTCCAGAACACCACGCTCATGTTTTTAAGCCTCGCGGAAATATTTTAGATAGATCTCTTCCAGCGTCGGGTCTTCGGAGCGCAATTGGAGCAGTTGAAGTCCTCTACGGTCGACCAGCGAAACCACTTCGTGGCGAACGTCTTCGGTGCAGCGGATAAACCAACCGTGGCTGCGCTTTTCGATTTCATCGACACCTTTGATACTTTGCAGGTCACGATCCATGCCCTCGGCAGGGCCGCTGACTTCGAGCAGGAAGTTCCATTCGCGGCCTTTCAAAATCGATTTGCCAAGCGCGTCCATCGCTCCCTGGACGATCAGCTTACCTTTGACGATGATGCCGACGCGACTACAGACCTGCTGGACTTGCTGCAATTGGTGCGACGAGAGCAGGACGGTCAAATTATACTCGCGGTTCAAATTCTCGATCAATTCAAGAATTCGAATGGCGCCATCGGGGTCGATGCCGAGAGTCGGTTCGTCGAGAATGATCGCCGTGGGTTTTTTAACCAGGACCTCGGCGATCCCTAGGCGCTGTTTCATGCCGCGTGAGAACTCCTTAACCAAGCGGCGGCCATCCTCCGGCAACCCGACCTGCTCCAAAACCTGCACAGTTCGGCGCTGCGCTTCATCCTCTGGAATACGGTTTAAGCGCGCCATATAGAGGAGATTCTCCCGCGCGCTGAGATCGTCATAAAAGCCGGGATTCTCCGGCAAGTAGCCGACGCGTTTTTTCACCTCGAGTGAGTCAAGCGTGGGATTGTGGCCGCAGACGGTAACCTGCCCGGATGTCGGCTCAGTGAGCCCGAGGAGCATGAGGATCGTGGTTGTTTTGCCGGCGCCATTGGGGCCGAGAAAACCGAAGATCTCACCTTCCTGGACGGTCAGATCGAGCGCGTTGACCGCGAGCTTTTCGCGGTAACGCTTTGTCAACGCCTTGGTTTCGACGACGGCGCTCATCTACGACCCAAACGGAAAAATACGATCGCCAAGCCGAGCACAACTAGACCCACGATGCCAAACCCGACCCAACCCCAAATCGTTGGCGTCGAAACCGTGACACGGAATT
>DASPXM010000058.1:0-3667 GCA_035637295.1 Verrucomicrobiia bacterium | reverse complement strand
GCGCTTCGCAACAGTGGCGGCACGCAAACAAAACCGCGCTCAGTTGTATGAGCTCGTTCGCTCATGGATGCGCGGCAAAACCCGCCAGGAACTTTGGGAAGGGCTGCGACACATCGACTATTTCGGCGCTCCGGTGTTGTCCATGGGCGAAGTGATCGAAGACCCACATATCAAAGAACGCAATGCATTCATCAATCGCAATCATCCCACGGCGGGACCGACCAAGCTCCTCGCGCCATGGATTCATATGTCAAAAACCCCGGCGAGCATTCGCGACGATTCCCCGGCTTTGGGGCAACACGCTGACGAAGTACTTGGCGGTATTTTGGGATTAACTGTCAGCGAGCTGAGCGCGCTGCGCGCCGAAGGCGTGGTTAAGTAGCCCGGTACTTCAACCTTGTTTGATGTCGGATTCACCATTCCATCGCCGAGGTGAAAGATGTTTAACCCGACTCTCTTTTGTTGTCATTTTTCAGCGTGGACGCTTACCGCCCTGCTAATTTCGCTGGCTTTCCCCTGCAAGACTTCGGCGCAAACCAAAACGCTCAAACAAATCTACGTCGGCGTTTCTTCCGTCAGCATGGGCAACATCATCATCTTCGTGACCAAAGAGGCAAAGCTTTATGCAAAGTACGGGCTCTATGCCGACCCGGTCGCCATGCGCGGCTCGGGTGAATCATCCAAGGCGATGATTGGTGGCAGCATTCAATTTTCCCCGATCGCGACGCCGACGGTGATCAATGCGGACCTTTCCGGCGCCGATCTCGTGATCCTCGGCCACACGCTGCCGGGCGTTGTCCACGCTATGATCGTCAAGCCGGAAATCAAAAGAGTCGAGGACCTCAAAGGCAAAAAGATCGGTGTCACCACCTTCGGTTCGCTCACCGATTTTCTGGTCCGTTATGCGCTGCAGAAAAAAGGGCTCAACCCGCAGCGCGACGTTGCGCTCATCCAGATCGGCGGAGATCCGGAGCGTATCGGCGCACTCAAACAGGGTTCCATCGACGCGGCGTCGCTGTCGTTTCCCGGCTATGGTATTGCCATGAAGATGGGTTTCCCGATGCTCTGGGACTCGGCGAAAGACATTAACTATCCCTGGATCGAGATCACCACGCGGCGTTCCATCATCCAGAAAGACCGCGACCTGGTGATGAACTATATGAAGGCCCATCTCGAAGCGACGGCCCTATTTAAGCGTGACCGAGAGTTCGGCAAGAAAGTGATTAAGAAGACGCTGCGCTTGGACAACGAAGAGCTGGTGGATGAATCCTATGATCTTTTCGCCAAAGCGTTTCTACCCACACCCTATCCGAACACGGCAGGGATGAAGACCAGTTTCGAATATGTCGCCATGACCCGCCCCGAAGTTTTGGACCATAAACCCGAAGAGTATGTCGACCGAAGCTTCGTTGAAGAGCTCGACAAATCCGGGTTCATCAAAAAGCTCTACGAAAAATAACGCCGCAACTAAGCCTGCGGGAAACACCTACGAACAAAACAATACGGCGATGAATCGTCCATCAACTGTTTTTATCCTCGCTCTCGCCCTGATGATTGGCGCGATGGCGCCTGTCGTTTGCGCGAACGCGCAAGAGAGGCTGCGCGTCGCTTGGGCCGGCGGTGCTTCCAACGCAGCGGTTTGGATCGTTCAAGAGAAGGGATTGATGAAAAAACAGGGTGTCAACGCCGAGTTTATTTCCGTCAATGCCAGTCCGATGGCGCTTCAGGCGATGATCGCAGGTGAAGTGGATGTTATCGTGACTTCGGTAACCACGCTGGTGAATTCGCGCTTGACCGGCGCGGACGTGGTCATGATCGTCTCGATCGTGCCGACGTTTCCCGCGCACATCGTCACGCAGAAAAGCGTCACCGATATAAAACAACTCAAGGGCAAAACCGGCGGCGTCGGCCGCGCCGGCACGACCACGGAGATCGGCATGCGGCTCGGACTGAGCCGGCTGGGGATTGATCCCAACAATGATGTGAAACTTGTACCCGTGGGCGCTACAGCCGATGCGCTTGCAGCGCTTTCAAAGAGACTCGTGCAATTTTCCATTTTGGTCGAACCGTTCGTTCGCGAAGCCGAAAAACTTGGCTTCAAGTCCCTGGTCGATATCGGCTCGCTGAACATCCCGTTTCACTGGAACGGAGTGCTCACTCGGGAAGCAACGATCCGGTCAAAGGGTCCATTGATGGCGAAGTTTACCCGGGCCTTAGTCGAAGCCATTCACATCTTTAAAACGGATAAAGAGGCCACCTTGAAGATCATCAGCAAGTTCACTCGGATCACAAATCCCGACAGCCTCGAACGGACTCATCAGGCATTCGCCAGGTTGTTGCCGGAAACGCCGTCACCGTCACCCGAAGGCGTGAAGACTTACATTGACTACCTGACCGCCAACCGACCTGAAGCAGCTAAAGTAAATCCGAAGGAGTTTGTCGACTTGAGCTTTATCCAAGAAGTTCAGGCGTCAGGTTTCATCCGGCAATTATACGGCAGATGAAGCGCCGGCGATCATCGCCCCTTGACGCTTCAATTGGGTAAGGCATATATTCCGTCCAAATCGTCGGATCGATCTTCAATTGATCCAACCCGGAAAGGAGTCGATCTCATGTTTGCAAGCAAACCATCCGAGCCGCGCAGTTACCGGATCGTCGGGCCACAGCGACAAATCGACGAGCGCGAGACGCCGCATCCGAGAGTTGACCGCGGCGAGTTTGGCGTGCGGCTGCGCGACTGGCGCAAGAACCGCGTTGGCAGCGATCCCTTCCGGCGCCTCTTCGGCGGCGGCGGCGAAGGCGATCCGAACAACACCTTGCAGCAGATCATGAAGCAGGCGCCCGAGGGCAAGGTCAATCCTAACCAGGTCCCGGTGGACGACCCGGACGAAATGGCGAAGCAAATCAAAGGTGTCGCCCAATATCTCGGCGCCGACGTGGTCGGCATCTGTGAGCTCGATCAGCTCTACGTGTATTCCCATCGGGCCCGCGGCAATGCCGCCATGGGCGAGAAGCCGGGCGATCCGGTCAATCTGCCGCATCGCTTTGCCATCTGTCTCGGCTTCGCCAGCGATTACTATCGCTACATGAGCAACAACAGCAAAATCTCCGACACCGAGTACCAGTTCGGCAACAACCACGCGATTGTGCCGACCTTCATGCTGGCGTCGTATATTCGTGAGATGGGTTATCCGGCGACCGCGAACCATCACGGCAAATCCTCCGTCAATCCCATTCCCTTGGCGATCAAAGCCGGACTGGGAGAGTTGGGCCGCCATGGGATGCTGATTCACGAGAAGTACGGCTCGCGATTGCATTTGACTGTCGTGACGACCGACCTGCCCATGAGGGTGGACCAGCCCGTGGATATCGGCGTCGAAGAGTTTTGCAAATATTGCAAGAAGTGCGCGCGCACCTGTCCGTCGCACAGCATTCCTTTTGGCGGCAAAACGGTGGTCAACGGCGTCGAAAAATACGCTATCAACGTCGAGAGCTGCTACAAATACAAGCTCGCCGGCCGAGGCGAGTGGACCAATTGCGTCGTGTGCGTTTCATCGTGTTGTTACAACAAGCCCGATACCTGGTGGCATGACGTGGCGATGTGGTCGGTAAAAAAGACTCCGCCGCGCCTGCGCGTGTTGATCGTCAAGCCGTTGCTCTGGATCGA
>DASPXM010000057.1:0-4667 GCA_035637295.1 Verrucomicrobiia bacterium | reverse complement strand
GTGCCGCGGCCGACGACGCCGGTTTATGTTCCGTTGTCGAATGTCATGCAGCGCTACTTCAGCTCGGTGTTAGCCTTGCCGAATACCGAAATCAAAAAGCACGCGGCATTAGCAGCTCGGGACATGGATCGTTTGTTGGACCTTTTGCGTGAGAGACCAATGCCATGAAAGGCTCTCACCGCACTGCACTCTTGTTCCTGTTGCCGAGTTTTATCTTCGTCGCGGTCTTTTCGCTCTTTCCGATACTCGAATCCTTTCGCTTGAGTTTTTATCGGCTGATCCTGACGCTCCCCTGGCTCGGACAAAAGATGGTCGGCTGGCAGAACTATGTTGATCTTGCGGAAGACCCTGTCGCAATGGAGTCTTTGGTCACGACCCTGATATTTGTCGGTGTGACCATTCCACTGGAGTTGCTCCTTGGCTTGGGCATAGCGCTGGTGCTAAACGATGTCTTTCACGGCCGCGGGCTTTTGCGCGCCGTGGTTCTGATTCCCTGGGCCATTCCTACCGTGGTCTCGTCACAGATGTGGCGTTTCATATTCAATGATCGTTACGGGCTGATCAACTTTATTTTTTTTGGCGGCGATGTGTCGCGTTATCTCGCGCCGCTTGCTGACCCTCATCTTGCGCTGGTGGCAATTATGGCGGCGGAGATTTGGAAAACCACTCCTTTCGCCGCGCTCATCCTGCTCGCCGGACTGCAAGGTATCCCGGATGATCTTTACGAGGCGGCGAGCATCGACGGCGCAACGGCGTGGCAGAAGTTTCGGCATGTAACTGTGCCGCTCATACGCCCTGCACTGTTATTGGCCTTGCTTTTTCGAACGATTGACTCCTTGCGAGTTTTTGATCTGGTTTTTGTCACGACCCAGGGAGGACCTGCCGACAAAACCAATGTGCTGCAATTTTACGGCTACAAAAAGACCTTCGCTGAAGGCATGGTCGGTTACGGCTCGGCCATCGCCGTAGCTGTTTTTTCCATGTCGCTGGTTTTTTCGCTCGCTTACCTGCATTTTCTGAAGTCGAGTCGACAGGAAGGGATGGCAAAATGAAGCGCTCCGTCGCTCTTGCACTACTTTCCATCGGCATCGCACTCTATTGTTTGGTTCCATTTCTCTGGTTCGTTTTGACGTCGCTCAAGAGCGCGGCGGAGCTGACGGCGATACCGCCCATACTGATTCCGTCATTCCACTTGGGCTTCTACCAATCGGCGCTGGAAAAGTACGGCTTGCTTCACTATATCGTCAATAGCGTGATTGTCGCCGGCACGGCGACGTTGATCACCATTGTCATCGGATCTCTCGCCGCGTACGCGATGACGCGCTTCTACCTCGGTTGGACGAATATTTATCTGCTGATACTGCTCGCCATCTCGATGTTCCCGCAGATCGCCACGGCGGGCCCGGTCTGGAGCATTCTCGACCGTTTGAATTGGCTTAACACCTATCAAGGCCTGGTGGCGGCGTACATCGCTCTTACATTGCCTTTGGCCATATGGATTCTGACGACCTTTTTCCGCGAGGTACCCAGGGAGATCGAGGAGGCAGCACTGATCGACGGTTGTAGCCGGTTCCAATCACTCTACAAGGTGATCCTGCCGCTGGCAGCGCCAGGGATACTCACCGCGGCACTGCTGGTCTTCATCTATGCATGGAACGAGTTCTTCTTCGCGCTCATCATCATGACTGACCCCAGCGTGCAGACTCTTCCGGTGGGCATTGCTTTGTTCCCGGGAGAATACACGATGCCCTGGGGTGAGATCGCCGCGGCGTCCACCCTAGCGACCATCCCGTTGATCGTTCTGACGCTGATTTTTCAACGCGGCATTGTTCGGGGCTTGTGCGCTGGCGCAGTGAAAGGTTGAACTTAAGGCGAACGGTTCGAATCGAATCATGGAGGTTGTATCGCTTCGTTTGCGATAAAAGATCTGTCAAAGCGCTTCGGTACTACGGAAGTTTTAAGAAATGTTTCGTTCGAAGTCGCAGACGGACAATTTTGCATTTTGCTCGGCCCTTCGGGCTGCGGCAAATCGACAGTCTTACGCTTGATCGCGGGCCTGGAACAACCGAGCGCCGGAGAGATTTTTATCGACACCGAGCGCGTCGATCCTCTGCCTCCGCGGGAGCGAGACATCGCTTTCGTCTTTCAAAACTACGCGCTTTACCCGCACATGACGGTCTTTGACAATCTTGCCTTCGCGCTTCGGCTGCGTGGCGTGCCGTTGAATCAAATCGAATCGAAAGTGAGAGACGCGGCGCGCCTCCTCGAAATCGAAAATTTATTGGAGCGCCGGCCGCACGGGCTGAGCGGCGGGCAGCGGCAGCGGGTGGCGCTGGGACGCGCCATCGTCAGACAGCCGAAAGTTTTCTTGTTCGACGAGCCGCTGTCGAATTTAGACGCGACGCTCCGAGCCAGCATGCGCGTGGAGCTCGCCCGACTGCATCGGCGGTTGCAGGCCACCATCGTTTACGTGACCCACGACCAGGCGGAGGCCTTGACGCTGGGCGAAAAGATTATCGTTCTACACCAGGGAACCATCCAGCAGATCGGCTCCGCCACTGAGATTTACCACAAACCGGTGAACATCATGGTCGCGCGCTTCGTCGGCAGTCCCCAGATGAATCTGCTCGAAGGGACGCTGGACGATAGCGGCACCATGCTTCAATGCGGCGGAGTACGCTTGGATCTTGCAAGCGTGCTGAAGCAATCGCTGCCGCGCTCGGCCGGACTTTCTCTGACCCTCGGTGTCCGCCCGGAGGATTTTGACACGACGGCTTCCGGACAGGGTTGGATCAGCGGCGAGATCGAATTGGTCGAAGACCTTGGCTCCGACCGCTATCTTCACCTGAAATGCGATGGCATAGATCTCGTCGCCAGGGTAGGGAGAGAGATGACGTTTAAAGCAGGCGACACGATAAATCTCATTGTCGCGTCCGAGCGGCTGCATTTTTTTCAGGATGGCAAGCGAATCGAACCCTGATGCCGGTTCAACGTTCAAGGTTTAAGGTTAAACCAATGGGAGCTAGATTGAACATGGAACCTTGAACTTTGAACTTTGAACTGAGGCGGTAGCGCACGGTTGAGTTTTAGCTCCAGTCGTAATAACAGAAAACCTCAGCTCACTCGCATGGAGGATTGACACGATGAAGATCGTTAACCGAGATCTTGCAGAAGACAAAGATGGCATTCCGGGTTACATCGCGCACCCGGACCGCAAAGAGCCAGGGCCCGGCGTTCTGATCGTGCACCACCATTACGGTGTGACGGGAAATATGAAAGTCAACGTCTGTAACTTCGCCAAGCTCGGCTATACGACCATCGTTCCCGATCTCTACAAGATGCTCGGCGCCGCCGACGGGGTGCATGAAGCGCAGAAGACCACCAGCGACGGTCAATTCGTCGAGATCCTTAATCGGGCATGGCATTATCTGGGAAATAGAAGCGAAGTGGACGCCAAACGCTGCGCTGTGGTCGGCTATTGCATGGGCGGGCGCATCGGGATCCACTTCGTCGCCGCCACTCCCAGCGTGCGCGGCTTCGTCGGTTACTACCCGTCCGTTAGAAACGAAGGCCCAAGCAAATTGAGGCCTCGACATCCCGATGACGCGGTCAAAGACTTCAAGTGCCCGTCGCAAATTTTCTTCGGCGCACGAGATCACGTTGCTAGCGTTCCGACACAGCAACGTTTGATGGCGAGCTTTCAGTCCAATGGCCAACCCTTAGACTGGCACTTCTTCCACCAAGCTGGCCACGGCTTCGCCATGGCCGACGGCGACTGCTACGATCCGAAGCTGGCCGAACTCGCGTGGGGCCTTGTCGAAGACTTCCTTGCGCAAGAGTTGGCTAATGAGTAGCCGTCGTAAATGAACCGCGCGGCTGGATGAATCAAGCCATCTCGTAAATAAAATTAGCCGCGTCGCTGCGTTCGCTCCATCCGGCCTTCACGTAGAACTGGCGCTTGTACGATTCACGGTGGCGCAAGTTAGTCAGCGACATCCGTGTGCACCCACGAGAGCGAGCCTCCGTCTCGACCGCTTGAAGTAGTAGCCTGCCGACACCGCGGCCACGGGCACTGTCGCGAACGAACAACTCGGAAACATATCCCTCCGGTCCGCGCATGAAGAGATAGGGCAACCAGTGAACCGAAACGTAGCCGATGATTTTGTCATCATCGGATTGCACCACATAAACAAAGTGACTGTCATCGGCGAGGCATAACTCCAGTGCAGCCCTGACGCGCCGACTTGACTCCTCCAATGACTCGTTCTTGAAGACTTCAAACCAGCCAATTTCTGTCAGAAGCGATGCGAGCGCCTCAGCGTCTTCAATCGTGGCCTTACGTAGTCGCATCCTTCCGCCTCCTAGCGCGGATTACATATTTCACGCACCGCCTTGGAGAAAATCGCTGGGCCGCGACCTAAAGTCGTCAAATAATCCCCTTCTCCTTAAACTCAGCGATCTTTGTGTCGTCGTAGCCGAGCGGCTTCAAAAACTCCGCATTGTGCTCGCCCAATTCCGGCGGCGCCGTGGGATGCGAAATTTTCGTGTCGCTGTATTCCAACGGGAATTTCACGGTGCGGATAGACGGCTTATTCTTCCGCTCGATCTCGATTTCCATTCCCATGTGTTTGATCTGCGGATCCTGAAATACTTCCTGCAAGTTATAA
>DASPXM010000056.1:0-7151 GCA_035637295.1 Verrucomicrobiia bacterium | reverse complement strand
CCCAGCGCCGTACGGCAACCAGACACCAGATCGCTTCCACTACTCCAAACGGCCAGGCGCCTTGGAGAAATCCATAGACTGATCCCAACGCACAAGAGACAGCGAAACCGAGGACAAACCAATGACTGTGATCCTCGAATGTATAACAGATCAGCATCCCGGTTACCGCAAACAAGCCGAAAGAGGTCAGGCGGTCCATAAGATACCCGGGAAAAGCTCAATCATCCGGCGCGAAGAGAAGCTCGCTTTCACAATCATCATATTGACGATGAAATATAGACGTGAACGTGAAAGTTTGCCAGTGAAGGAACCAGTTTAAGCCGATCCGTGAGGATCCGTCATTTTGACTCCTTCGTTGGTTTTAAGACAACGCTTGAGTCTAACTTGCCAGATAACTTCTTCGATGATAACTCGTAGAGCAAGAAAAAGGATGCCACCGAACACCACAAGTACAAAAAGTCGGATATCTGGAGGCAACAAGTCAGGCCAGATCGCTTCCAGCCAGATCACTACGCCGGATATGGCCAATAAATGCGCGAACAAAGACCGAGCCGCACCCATGCGCTCACAGGTGAGTTGAGCCTGCAATAGACGATGAAGCTTCGATCCGTCGGGATCGCGGTTTCTATCGATTGTGAACTCCAGCACCATTGGCGGGCTCGCAAAAACGAGTGCAACTAGGAACGGTTGCCGACACGGACGCGCATGAGTTTCTCGACTGGCATAATAGCGACTTCACCGTCGCAGAGCGCGCCGGAACGAAGCGTCGTTACCAGCATCTGAGCAATTCGATCCGCGTCGTCGTCTTCAACGACCATTGCAACGCTGACTTCAGTGGAATCTTCCGAATAAGCAACGCCGCGATATTGCTTGATACTAATTTGATGACAGCCGGCTCCTTTAACCTCGACAACGGAAAAACACTGGATTCGTTCTTTCGCCACCGCTTCTTTGATCTCGTCGAGTTTGAACGGTTTGAAGATGGCTTCAATCTTCTTCATCAACCGCTCCCATGGGGCTTTATTTCTCCTGGGAAGGAGCGGCCTGATTTGTCGGTTGCGAGGGTGTCGCGCCCTCTTTGGTCGCATCCTTCGTATCCTTCTTTTCGGGAGCCGGAGGAAGCGGAGCCGGCCGGCCAAACTGCCGATCGAGCGCGAGGTTGACCAGCAGCACGTTGACTCGCCGTTCACCTAAGATGCCGATGGTTCTTCCTTCGACATTCGAATCTACGACGCCCTTCACACGATCCGCGGTGATACCGCGTGCTTTCGCAACTCGCGGCACTTGCCACAACATCGCTGCAGGCGAAAGATGTGGGTCGAGGCCGCTGCCGGAGGTTGTTACCAGCTCAGCTGGTACAGGTGTGGTCGCTTCGGGATTCTCTTCTTTCAGGCGCTTAAGATCGTCTTTTATGCGATCTTGCAACTTCTTCGACGTCGGCCCAAGATTAGAGCCAGATGAACTGGCTGCGTCATAACCCTTCTCACCGGCTGCTGATGGCCGGGGCTGAAAGTACGCGGGATTAGCAAAGCCCTGAGCAATCAACTCGGAGCCTACGACTTGGCCTTTCTCGTCCGTTACCAAGCTTCCGTTGGCGCGCCAGGGAAACAGCACTTGAGCCACTCCCGTCATTACAAAAGGATAGATAAGGCCGGTTAGAACGAGAGTCACAATCGTGGTTCTTATCGCGATACCAAATACGTTTTTCATAATCGTCTCCTAGACGAGTCCGACAGCTTCCAAAACCAGGTCAATCAGTTTGATGCCAATAAAAGGCGCAATGACTCCTCCTACACCGTAGATGACCAGTGAACGCGCCAGCAACGGTCCCGCGCCTATGGGGCGATACTGCACGCCACGGAGCGCCAGCGGGATGAGCAACATGATGATCAGCGCGTTGAAAATCACCGCGGAGAGAATCGCGCTTTGAGGCGAGGCTAAATGCATGATGTTCAACGGCGCGATCTCAGGGTACACACTCATGAACATCGCCGGAATGATCGCGAAATATTTGGCCACGTCATTAGCGATCGAGAAAGTCGTCAAAACTCCGCGAGTCATGAGCATCTGCTTGCCGATCTCGACGACTTCCAACAGCTTGGTCGGATTGGAATCCAAATCGACCATGTTGCCGGCTTCCTTTGCCGCTTGGGTGCCCGTGTTCATCGCCACGCCGACATCTGCCTGTGCCAGCGCCGGCGCGTCGTTGGTCCCGTCGCCGGTCATGGCGACGAGCTTACCCTTCGTTTGCTCATCCTTTATCAAACGCATCTTCGCCTCTGGGGTCGCTTCGGCGAGAAAGTCATCGACACCGGCTTCACGAGCAATTGCCGCCGCTGTGCGGGGATTGTCGCCTGTTATCATCACGGTCCGAATACCCATGGCTCGGAAACGAGCGAAACGCTCTTTGATACCGCCTTTCACGACGTCCTTAAGGTGAATAACGCCGAGAACCTTGTTTCCCTCGGAAACTACCAGCGGTGTCCCTCCGGTATCGCTAATCCCGTGGACAACGCCATCAATGTGAGAAGAAACTGTCCCGCCGAGCGCCTGCACGTGGGCAGAAATGGCTTCGGCGGCGCCCTTGCGAATAGCCCGACCGTCCATGTCGCAACCGCTCATGCGAGTCTGGGCACTGAATGGAATGAAGCGGGCGCCGATCTCCGTCACCTCGCGGCCGCGTAGCCCGTACTTCTCTTTTGCCAGCACGACGATAGAACGCCCTTCCGGCGTCTCATCCGCCAAGCTCGCTAACTGCGCCGCATCGGCTAACATCTCGGCGGTCGCTCCATCAACTGGGATGAAGTCGGTTGCCATGCGGTTGCCCAAGGTGATGGTTCCGGTTTTATCCAAGAGCAAAGTGTCGACGTCGCCCGCCGCTTCGACGGCGCGTCCGCTCATCGCAAGAACGTTCTTGCGCAGTAAGCGATCGATGCCGGCGATTCCGATGGCAGACAGCAGACCGCCGATGGTTGTCGGAATCAGACAGACAAGCAGAGCAACGATCACCGTCACGGACACAGTCGCGACGCCAGAGTAGAGAGCCATTGGAACAAGCGTCACGCACGCGAAGAGAAACACCAGCGTAAGCCCCGCGAGCAAAATGTTAAGCGCGATTTCGTTGGGTGTCTTCTGCCGCTCTGCTCCTTCCACCAATGCGATCATGCGATCTAGGAAAGACTCGCCGGGGCTCGCCGTTATACGCACCACAATCCGATCGGACAATACTTTTGTTCCGCCAGTTACGGCAGAACGGTCGCCGCCGCTCTCGCGAATCACCGGCGCGGACTCGCCGGTGATCGCGGACTCATCGACCGACGCGATCCCTTCAATGACGTCGCCGTCACCGGGAATGATCTCGCCTGCCTCGACGACGACAGCGTTTCCCTTCCGCAACGACGATGCGGGGATCTTTTCCTCGCGTTTCCCATTGATCAGCCTGCGGGCGGTCGTCTCCTGGCGCATCCGCCGCAAGAAGGCGGCCTGAGCCTTGCCTCGGCCTTCGGCCACAGCTTCGGCAAAGTTAGCAAACACGACTGTGAACCACAGCCAAAAACTCACGTTAAACGTGAACCAGAGCGGCTGAGATCCTGCCGTGGGAGCAATCAGATCCCGCAGCAAGATCAATGTCGTAAGCACACTGCCGATCTCAACCACGAACATGACTGGATTTTTGATCACGTTCTGCGGCGCCAGCTTGCGAAAGCTGTCCCAAATCGCCGGCCGCATAATTTTAGGATCGAAGAGCGAACGTTCTTTTAAGCGAGTATCTGCCATGTTAGTAAACCTTTCCTGCCAGAGCGACAAAATGTTCAACGATCGGCCCGAGTGCAAGCGCCGGGAAAAACGTCAACGCCCCGACGATAATAATGACACCGACCAACAGCACGACGAAAAGAGTTCCGTTGGTCGGGAACGTACCCAAGCTCTCGGGAACGGCTTTCTTGCCGACCATACAGCCGGCAATGGCCAGAACCGGAATGATCATCAAAAAGCGGCCGGCAAGCATCGTCAGACCCTGTGCGATGTTATACCAGGGAGTGTTGGCATTCAGTCCGGCAAAGGCCGAGCCGTTGTTCCCTGCGGCGCTGCTGAACGCATATAAAATTTCACTTAGCCCGTGCGGGCCCGCGTTGTTCAATGAGGATAAGCCGTAAGGCGTCACCGATGACCAAGCCGACAGATACAAAATCAGCAACGGAAAGATGAGCACATAGAGCATCGCAAGCTTAACCTCGCGCGATTCGATTTTTTTGCCGAGGTACTCAGGAGTTCGTCCTACCATCAAGCCTGCGATAAAAACCGATAACAGGACAAAAATCGCCATGCCGTAAAGTCCCGCGCCGACGCCGCCAAAAATCACTTCACCGAGCTGGATATTCACCAGCGGCACGAGGCCGGCGAGAGGATTGAAACTATCATGCATTGAGTTGACCGAACCGTTCGACGCGTCCGTTGTTGCTGTTGCCCAAGTCACGGAGTTGGCGACGCCATAGCGAACTTCTTTTCCCTCCATGTTGCCGGCCGTTTGATCCACGGCCAAACCTTGCGTCACCGGGTTGGGCTTTGTCTCGAAGTAATAAGCCGTCGTCACGCCCATAAAAAACAAAATCGCCATCGCGCCGAAGAGCGTCCAGCCCTGTTTGGTGTCGCGCGCCATTAGCCCGTACATGTAGGTCTGCGCCGCCGGGATCGCGAGTATCGCCACCATCTCGAGAAAATTCGCCAGCGGAGTTCCTCCCTCGAATGGATGGGCGCTGTTGACGTTGAAGAATCCACCGCCATTGGTGCCGAGTTGTTTGATCGCGACCTGCGACGCCGTCGGCCCCATTGCCAGCGTCTGTTTCACTCCTTCCAGTGTTGTCAGCTCGATGTAGGAGGAGAAATTCTGCAGTACTCCTTGCGAGACTAACACCAACACCATGACGACAGAGAAAGGTATTAGGAGATAGATGACGGAACGGTTCAGATCGACCCAAAAATTACCGATTGTCTTGGGCGCGCCGGGCTGAAGGCGATAGGTCAACCCGCGCGCGATCACCAACATGACGCCAATGCCAACGCCGACCGAGATAAAGTTGTGCCAGGCAAGCCCCGCCATCTGAGTCAGATAGCTCATCGTCGACTCGCCGCCATAGGCCTGCCAGTTCGTATTAGTGGTGAAGCTTGAAGCAGTGCCGAAGGCGAGATCCGCCGGGACGGGGCCTAGCTTCGCGGGATTCAACGGGAGAACATGCTGCAACCGCTCGATGGCGTAGGTCACGAGCAACGTGATGCCGCTGAACAGAAGCATCGCAAGCGCGTATTGCTTCCAATCTTGCTGCTCTTTGGGATCGACACCACAGAGTCGATAAATCAACCTCTCGATCGGTCCGAAGAGACGCGGCAAAGGCTGACGGTCGCCCTCGAAGATACGAAACATGTAGATGCCGATCGGCTTGGTTACAGCAAATATAACGATTGAAAATAAAAGAATCTGAATCCATCCAATGGTCGTCATAACCTCTCCCGACTTTGCACCCCTGCAAAGCTACTCCGGTAAATTTCGTGTTGCGGCAAATCCCTTCACGCCTCGCGAGTCTCAAAACTAAAACTTCTCCGGCCAAAGAAGCGCGTAAATCAAATAGCCCATAATGAGAAATGACACGATTATTCCGATGACATATTCCAATGTCATAACACCCTCCGTTACAGACGGTCGCACCCTTTGACGTACCACCAAGAGATTAGAAAGAAGATAACTGTGATGACGATGAATATGACGTCAGCCATCTGATCGCTCCTAAAAGTAGAGTCTTATGCCAAACTACCAGCGCAACCCTGATGCCAGCGATTCGGTCGCGGAATCATTAGTTTTCCGATAGAAGCGAACGGCGAGCTAGTTGCAATTTGCAAGAAATGAGTGGCCGACATTTGCAAGTTGCAAGCAGTCGTGAGTCGAAGCTCTCGGCCAATAGCACGACTGCCCGCAATTTCGCGGCTCTTTTCCAATCAGCAGTCGGCAGATTGGCATGCGCGGCATGGCACATTTCATGCGCTCTCCTACAAATAGATCGCGAATCTCGTCCGGCCACGACATGAAAGGAGCAGTCTGATGACTCAATCGCAGGTTCACATTCTGGTTGTCGATGACGAGCGCAACATTCGCAATAATCTCGGCATGGTGCTCGAGGCCGAAGGGTACAAGGTAGATACGGCTAGCAACGGCGATGACGCTCTCCTGCGCGTGAAAGAAGGTCGCTACGATATCGTCTTCGTCGATATCCAGATGCCCAAGATGGATGGCCTGGAACTACTTCGCTATCTACGAGGTCTTAGACCCAAGATGCCGGTGGTCATGCTGACCGCGTACGGAACCGTGAGCAGAGCGGTCGAGGCCATGAAGCTTGGAGCCGTGGATTTTATGGAGAAGCCATTCGATCCCAAGGCAGTCCTCCTTCTCTGCGAAGAGATCCTTCAGCGAGAAAAGATCGGTATGAGCGGCACCGTCGATGAGCTTCTCCACTTAGCGGAGCTGGCGCGCGAACGAAAAGCCTATGTAGAAGCGCGCGCATACCTCAAAACAGCGATGCAGCGCGATCTTGCGCGCCCGGAGCCCTATTACCAGCTCGGCGAGCTTGCCGAGAGCGAGGGTCATACATCCCACGCCGTGCATTATTACTACATGGCGCTTGACGCCCAGTCGACGTTTCAGCCGGCGCGTGACGCTCTGAAGCGCTTAGGGCGCCTCGACGTGACGACACCCCCATAAGGCCCAAGGATATGTCGATAATCACGATATCCCACGAGGCATTCCGCGACGGTCGTCAGATCGCGGTGCGGGTTACCGCCATTTTAAACTACCGGTGCATTATCCGAGAAGTGCTAGGTTCGGCCGCGAACAGCTGTTGTAGAACGCCTAGAGCCAAACTCAGGCCGCGATCGCCTGCGGCGTGGAAGAACTGAAAACACGAATCGGGAGAATCATCATTTCCAAGCCCTCGAACTGCAGCCGCTGCTCCAAAGTAAACGGGGTATGGTTGTGAAGCAAACGAGCAAGAAAATTTTCCCGTTCGAAGACTAACTTGCCGGCAAAAAACACCGACTTGGGGAAATCTTTGGCGACGGATTTGCAGCTTTTCACCAACTCCTGAATCAGGTCGACGCCCAAG
>DASPXM010000055.1:0-3743 GCA_035637295.1 Verrucomicrobiia bacterium | reverse complement strand
CCATGTTGGCGCAGCGTCCATTCGTACTTTGCCGTCTCGCCCGGTTTGATATAAGGCTGCGTCACGCCGCCGACGCCGTCCATGCCGTTAGGCAAAAAGAATCCGTGCCAGTGGATCGATGTGGCCACGGGCAAACGATTGGTCACGTAGATCCGCACCCGCTCGCCTTCCACCGCTTCGATCACCGTGCCGTTTACTCTGCCGTTAAATCCCCAACACTTGGCGCGTAAGCCTGGATCGAAGGCGTGATCAATTTCTTCGGGAATGAGATGAAATACTTTCACGCCGCCAATTATCTTGGACGAAAGCGACGCCCCGTTAGGAATGACAACCGGCGCATAATCCTTTCCCGGCACTCCGGGCGCCAGAGCTTTCACGTCGATAGCCCCGCCGCTGTAGCTCTTTTCCCAATACGAGCGCCGATCGTTCTTCGCATTTACAGTCCCGGAAGTTTGCGCATCGGCGTTGTGTTGTTTCAATGCGAAACCGCCCGCGAAACCGGCGACGCCGATTCCAAGCATTCGCCGGCGCGATATCTTCTTCATTCGGAATTCTCCTTTTCAGTGGCCGGCGCTGCTTATCCTGGCTGCCTTCATCGAGATTTCACATCTGCCCGGGCCGTTCGATTGGGGTAGCCGACCAGTCATGAGCTGTTGGTACTCGCTGTACGCCGTCCAGTAATCGCGCAGGGCCTCCACGTAAGCGCCGGCGGCTTCGATTTGTTGCTCGCGCGCGCGCAAAAGCTCAATCGGGCCGAGCTGCATGGCGTTGTAGTGAAGCTGCGCTTCGTTGACTACGCGTTCCTGCAGAGGCAATACGATGTCACGATAATAAAGCGCCCGATCGTGCGCGCCTTGTAGACGGTCCGCGACGGCGCGAGCGGTGGCGCGAACGCGGACGGCAAGCGCATAAAGGTCCTGCTGCGCGCGGCGCAATTCGGCGACCGCGCGGCCGACCCGAGCTTGCCCTTGATCGAACAGAGGCATTGGAAACTCCAGGACCGGCCCGACCGCCCAGGCACCCTCGTTTCTTTCACCGCGAGCACCGCCGTCGAGGTCAACTGCTAGGGCGCTTGCGCGGTTCAAACCCAACTGCTCGCCGGCCACCGCGATCCGTTGGCGCGCGCGAACAAGATCGATGCTCTGCTCGATGGCGGCGCGCTCGATACCTTCGATTGGAATCGCCTCCTGGGGAATTTCCGGTAAACGTTCCTCGGCTTGCCATCCTGTTTCTTTCCCCCAGAGTCCCATCAGAATATTTAACCGCTCGCGGCTTTGCCTGCTGGCTGTCTCGGCAGCGCGCAGCCGCAGCTTCGCTCCTTCCAGAAGGACGCGTTCGCGCGTGTAATCGAGATCTGAAATATTCCCCGCTTGGTGCAGCCGTTGCGCGAGCTCTTTCGACGCATCGAGGGATTGAACGATTGATTGGCGCAGTTCGAGCATCTGTTCGTTTGCCTGATGCTCATAAAAGGCCGACCTCACCTGACCGGCCAAATCGAGCACGGCAGCAGCCACTCGAGTTTTCGCTTCTTCGAAGCGGCTTTCTGCCACCCGTTTTCGCAGCGGCAAATAGAAAATATCGAGAAAGCTCATGACCGCCGTAAGCTCGAGATCAGGACGACCACCAGTGACTGGAAATGTGACGACCGCATCGAATAGCGGGTTCTTCAAAAGACCCGCTTGCACCAAATCGGCCTGAGCAACGCCGAGCTCGGAGTACACCGCTTGCAGTTCTCGGTTATTCAAAAGCGCCACCTGCGCGGCCTGTTCAGCAGTGAGTTTCCCCTTAACTAACTTACTGAGTCGTTCGCCGACTTCGCGGTCGAGCTCGGTGCCGTTGTTCCAGAACAGTTTCATTCGCGCGCGTCCTTCGACCATTGAATCAACCTCAGAGAAGCCGGCCCTAAGATCAAAGGTTGTGCAACCACTTACCAGCACAGAACACAAAGTGGATCCAGCAATCGTTCGTAGCAGCATCTCTTTCTCCGCATGCGTGGTCTGGTTCAGCTAATTTTCTCGATTTTCACGATGATCTTTTTCTGGGGATCGATTGAGAACCGAACTCGATCTCCCGGTTTCAGCCCCTCCAATAAGCTCGGCGACTCCGTTTGGTAGCCCATGGTCATCGGGCCCATAAAATCCTTGATCTCCCCATGATGCAGAACCAACTGGCTCGTCGCTGATACGACTGCAACGACGCTTCCTTCTCCGGTAACAATTTTGGACGGAGTTTCTGTGCCAGGTTGATTACGAGGATCTTGGATAGCAGTAGCCAGGTTGCTTTCTTTCTGAGCCGAAACCTCTGCAGCCGTATAAGCAAGCGTCCGCGAAACCGCCCGCTGGGGAGCAGTAACGGCGTCGGGGTTGGCAGGATGGTTAACGCTTGTAGGTTCGATCTGGTAAGCCGCGCACGCGTATACCGTCACAAAAATAATTTCAAGCGCCAGAATGCTGAATATCTTTTTCATCGATGACCCTTTCCTGATTACTTCTTGACCTTGACAATTTTGACGATAAGGCGTTTTTCCGTATCCAGCGTGAAAGTGACCGAATCCCCTGCCATGAGCCCGGCAAGCTGGGAAGCGGTGCTCACTTTGTAGCCCATGGTCATGGCATCCATCACGCCTTTGATCTCTTCGTGGGCAATGACGATTTCCCGGTTCTGCGGAATGACAGCGACCACTTTGCCTACAGCAGTCACTGATTTCGCCAACTTCGGCGGCCGCAGCGAGGCAAGGTAAGCCGACAAATCGACCAACTCTTGAACTGTCATTCGGTCGTTTACGTCAAGCATTTTGGAGCCGCCGTTGCCCGAACGATATTTCTTCTCCACCCAAGCATCCGGATGGATCACCGACTCGGTGAAATATTCTCTGGGATGCAGCGGTCCCATCTGAGTCAGCTCAGGCCCCGGATCCGACGTCGGGTAAGGAAACGATTCTCCGCGGACCTCGTGGCAGTCGTAACACTCGTATTTCTCGAAGACGGCGCGGCCTTTGAGAGGCTCTCCCCTAGGCATAGTGAATTGCCACCCCTTCGGATGGTGAGTCGCCATCGTACCCGCGATTCCTGATTTCGAGCCCGCAGCGCTCTTTTGAGCGGACAGTGTCGAATCCTCAACAAAAACTAGCGCCACCCAGGTGAAAAGAATTGTGATGATCAGCTGCAGAATCATCGCGAATCCGTGCCCCAGAGAAATTGACCTGCCGTCGCTGTCGACGCGGTAGAGTAAAATTAAAGAAATTAACGAGAGATTACCGACGCGGAAGCGCGGTACTAAATGCGCATCACGGAGAACAGAAGATGGCGCGGAAGGATCTTTGAAACTAACGTCCCAGGAGGACCATGGAGGAGACCGGTCGAAGTTAAGTCGGGCAAGAAAGCTTCGAGCGGTTGTGTTAGATAGCTCGCGCGAGTGGTGAAGCCACGATCGGAATTGAGCCAAACACGCGAGCTCAAAATAAATTCACCAAAGATATTGGGGCAGTGGACCTTGGCGTGATGGGAGCCATGTGATTCTGAATGCGTGCCATCGTGATGATCGGCAACCGATTGGTCTGTGTGGTGGTGCAGGTTCAAACGGCCACCCAGATCGCGACATCCTTCCAGCGCCCAAACCACTCCGGCGAAGAATATCGATAAACAGGCAGCGATGACGACCAAGCGCTTCATCTTAGCGAGATTTAGTCTGCCCAATTGCTTTTGAAGTTGCAACTATGGCGGATTTTTGTCTCCTGGCGAGCA
>DASPXM010000054.1:0-5724 GCA_035637295.1 Verrucomicrobiia bacterium | reverse complement strand
TCATCAGCCAATTTTCATCGCTGCGGGGCGCTTCAGGAGACGATCCACATAAGCTTCCAGCTTCGGCCGGTCCGGAGGACGACCCCACATGCGTTTCCAGATGAACATGGAGCCGATCATCACATCAGCGGCGCTGAACCAGTCGCCGAACAAATAGGGGCCGTCGCCCAACTCCTTTTCGATCACGTCCTTGACCGTCTCGAAATCTGTCCAGCCGCGTTGGGGCAGAGTCGACACATCCAACAGCGCATCGCCCATCGCGGGCTCGAGTTGGGAGGTCGAGTAAACCATCAATGAGAGATAGCGGCCGCGTTCCGGCGCGCCAATCTTGGGAGCGAGGTTAGCTTCTGGAAACTTGTCGCCGAGATAGAGGCAGATCGCCGCATTCTCGAACATCCTGGAGTCACCATCGACGAGAGCAGGTAGCTTTCCGGCCGGGTTGATTTGCAGGAACTCCGGCGTTTTGTGCTCGCGTTTTTTTACATCGATGGGAACGATCTCATAGGGCACGCCGCACTCGTCAAGCATCCATTTGGCGATCACCGCGCGACTTTGGGGATTGTAATAGAGCTTCATCGCATCGCCTCTCATAGAGAACAATAAAATAATAATAAGGGCGCGATATTTCAGTCTCTGGCAGAAGCCTGCGAAAATCAACTGCGTCGGCGAAAACTTAACATTGCTTACCTCTGTCGGTCAGTTTGACGGCAACCGTCTGACGCCAGGAGAATAGTTGAGCAGGTCACTCCGGCTCATGGCAGACGGCTTCGATGTTGTGACCGTCCGGATCAAGGACGAACGCGCCATAATAGTTTGGATGGTAATGCGGACGTAGACCGGGCGCGCCGTTATCACGGCCGCCGGCTGCAATCGCTGCCTGGTAGAAAGCATCAACGAGCGAACGGCTTGCAACCCGAAAGGCGACATGGATGGGAGACACATTCGAAGTGCTAGCACCAATCCAAAAGTCTGGCTTCGGCGGTACGCCGAAGCCGGCGGCGTCACTCACCTCGAGCAATAACGCATAGCCAATCGGTGCAAGCGCACTGGCATAAAACGCCTTGCTCGCGCCAAAGTTGTCAACCGCTACTCCAGCATGATCGATCACAAAACCTCCTATGGCCCATCGCCCCAATTATGAATCTCTTGTTCCGTGTAGTACGGCGTTCCTGCCCATGGAGCACGAGTTGCACACCTACCTTTGCAACAACTTCTATACCAATGACCAGCGACGCTTGCGGATTGTTTTGACTAAGCGAGCGGCCTAAGAGCTTTACGCCGACTTATCGGGAGGCGCCGAAATGATGGCGTCAGTTGGAGCGACTGATCCCCAATTTTCTCATGCGGGATTGGAGCGTCGTCCGCTTCATGCCGAGCCGTGCAGCGGCGCCCGTCGGACCGCCAACTATCCAGTTGGTCTCGCCCAGAGCGCGCACGATATGCTCCCGCTCGGCGTGTTCCAGAGTTGCGACACCATCTCCTCGACCCGACACGGGGACAACTGCCGCGACGGGTGTGGTTCTTTGCTTCAACTCAGCAAGAGGAACCTGAAGTTCTGCCCCACGCGAAAGGATGACCGCACGCTCGATGAAATTTTCCAGCTCGCGAACGTTGCCGGGCCAATAATATTCCGCTAGCGCGGTCATCACCTTGACGGGAATCGTATCGATCGGTTTTTTCATGCGCCGCGCGTGTTTTTGGGCGAAGTAACGCACCAATAAGGGAATATCTTCCCGCCGTTCGCGCAAGGGTGGGATCGTCAGAGGGAAGACATTGAGCCGGTAGTATAAATCACTGCGGAATTGATTATCGGCCACTTTCTGCGCCAGATCCGCATTGGTGGCGGCTACCAATCGCACGTCAACTCGAATGGTTCGTGGACTGCCCAAGCGCTCGAACTCTTGTTCCTGGAGAACGCGCAACAGTTTGGGCTGGAGATCAAAGGGAATATCGCCAACCTCATCGAGAAAGAGCGTCCCTCGATGGGCCAGCTCGAAGCGGCCGATGCGTTGCGCAATGGCGCCGGTGAAGGCGCCCCTTTCATGACCGAACAGTTCGCTTTCGAGCAATCCGGTCGGAATGGCAGCGCAATTGACTTTCACTAGGGTCCGCTCGCGCCGTCCACTCAAATTATGGATGGCGCGCGCGATCAATTCCTTGCCCGTGCCGGTTTCGCCGAGAATAAGAATCGTGGAATCGATCGGCGCCACCGTCTGTAGCTGTTCCAGAATCCGCTTCAAGGCGGGACTTTCGCCGACGATCTCCTCGAAATTGTATTCGGTACGAATTTCATCTTGCAGATAAAGCTTCTCTTCACTCAATTTGTTGGCGCGGTCGACAACCTGGTGAAATGCGACCGAGTTTTCCACCGCGATCGCGATTTGGTTCGCCACATGCTGCAGCAATTCTGCATCCCGCTCAGGAAATTTCTCCTCCACGAGACTTGCCACAACCAGCGTACCGAGAGGACGGCCATGGGATATCAACGGTAAGCAAAGCGCCGACTTGAGCCCTTCGGCAAGGATGCGCCGCGCGATGTCGGAACCAAACTGCTCGATTTCAGTGCGAGTGATGAACACCGGCTGGCGCGTCTTGATCGCCCGGCCGGTCGGCGAACCCTCGACGGGGATCGAAAGACCTTCCTGAAGCAATCCTTTGCTCACCGGAAAGTCCAATGCGTGGATTTGCAGGCGCTGCGTTTCCGCATCGTAGAGAGAAAGACTCGCGTACTCGTGCGGCACCAGTCGCCGTAATGAAGCGGAGACCACGTTTAGCAGTTCGTGCAAGTCGAGCACGGAGACCACGGCATTGTTCACCTCGAGCAAAAGGCTCAAGCGGTCGCGCTCGTCTTTGAGTTGCGCCTGAACCGACTGCGCCTGCGCGAAATTGAGCGCGTTGTCTACCGCCACAGCGACTTGCCGAGCCACCTGGTGCAAGAAAATCACATCGACTTCTGAATACGCGGCTTCGACTCGGCTGCCGAAGGCCAGAGCGCCCAATTTCCTCAACGCCGTGGTAACGGGAACAACGCAGAGCGACTGGACACCGCGATCGCATAGCCAGCTGGACATATCGGGAAATCGAGTATCGCTCGCCAGATGCGAGACAACCCACGGCTTTTGCGTCTCCCAGACCCAGCCCCCCGGGCTTTCCATGGGACATTCCCCTTCGGGACAAACATATGACGGATCGGGAGTCTCGAGCACGTGGGACTTCATCACCTTGCGCGCCGGCTCATGCAGAATCAGATTAGCGAAGTCGAACTCCACGACGCGATGCAGTCGCGGCGCAAGATCCTTAAAGAGCTGCTCGAGCTCTCGGTGCGAGGCAATCGCTTCCGAAATCTCGAGAAGCGCCTGGTACTGACTGTGCAAGAGATCCATCTCTTTTTGTTCAACAGAATTATCTTTCACGGCATAAGAGTATAGCGCCGATCGAAGACCATTCAAGACGGCGAAGTCATTCATTCTTCAGTGGATTTTGACCGGCATCACTGGCGAGCATTCAGGGTCGCCGAATAAAAAGTTTTCTTGGGGCGCTACTATTCTCTGACGATAGACACCAGCGGCCAAGCAACCACCTCTTGATAGCGCGCAAAGTGGCTAATCGGTTTCGTGTCCGGTAGCTCGATCCCGATCTGCTCAGTCATCGTATTTGTGCGCAATTCCAGCTCAGCCGGCTGAAGCGGCCACGGCCCGTGATGGATGTCGCCATAAACTACCTGGTCGCGTTTTGCCGTCGTATAGAGACAATATCTTTCAGTGAGCCAGTGATCGAGCGTGCCGGGCGCGGCTTGATAAACCGCCGCAGTCGGTCTATAGGACGCACCGAACTCGGCGGGCGCGGCTCCTCTATGAGCGCGCACGCTTTGATAGTCGACGGCGTCCGCCTCCAACCTTACTGTCATGCGAGCGTCATAATATGGCAGCCCATACCACGTCCGTGCGGCTCTGACCGCTATCCAACTCGCGGCGTCCAGGCTGAAAAACCACACGCCGCTTCTGCCCGGCGTTTTCACGTAGGTGCGGACGTTTAGCTCGGCAAAAGCCAACGGCATGGGAACATAGCGCGGCCGAACGCCACTCATACGGAACGGAACAACACCAATCCAGCACCATCCATCGAATGTGTCGAGATCGAGCGCGCTGGGAATCATGGGTCGGATCAGCTCCGGGCGAATCGGCCAATGGAGAAACAGCAAATCGTGCCAGCGCATGAATATGACCCAAGACGTTTCCGGGAGCGGCCACGGCCGGTGCGATGTTTGGTCCATCACAGGCTTGGGTTGCGGCGCAACATACGAAGTCCAGCCGGCCCCCAATGGGCCTGCTGTCGCGGCGCTTACGGCTGATTTCAGAAAGTTCCGTCCGATCAGGAGATCAGTCATTGCCGGTGCGCCCTTCGATGTCACGTTCGATCTCGCCGCGCCGTTGCAGGGCCAGCGCGACGCGCCAGCATAGCACGGCCCACGTTGCCCCAGCGCACCAGCCGGCGAGCACGTCAGTTGGCCAGTGAACGCCGAGATAGATGCGACTCAGCCCAATTAGGAATGTGAGAATGACAGACACGCTCAGAACGTAGATTTTGATGCGCCGCGGCCCCTCGACCCGCGACAGTAACCCGCCCAGTGTAAGATAGACCACCGCGGAAAGCATTGCGTGACCGCTCGGAAAACTCGCCGTATACTCTTCGACCAGATGCGGGACGAGATCGGGTCGGGGTCTGTCGACACCGAGCTTTAAGATACTGCTGAGCAGAACTCCGCCCGTGACGGATGCGAGCACCAGCACGGCCGCGCCGCGCTTGCCGTCGATGAGCAAGAACCCGATGACGGCGATCGTCATCAGCGTCAGCACCGTCGCGCCGCCAAGACTGGTAATGTCGCGAAACACAATTTCGAGCCACCTCGGACCAATCGGATTCGCGAGGTCCATCGGATTGCGAAACGCGAGCAGCACCGCTCGATCAAAAGCACGGGTCTCACCCTGTACCATCTCCATGAGTTCGGCGAAGAGGAGCACCCCTCCGGCGACTACGAGAACCGAGATCAGGGTTCCGGCTTCGAGAAGGGGTGAGAGACTTGTGCGGTAAAAGCGCGGCCAGCGAAACGTCATAGCTTAAGATAAGTTTATCATCACCCAGTAAATTTCTACCATCTGATGTCGTGTGCGATCGAGCGACGTTTCAATTCATACTGGAGTGATTCGATAGTATCATCGAGTCGCTCGATTCTCTCGGTCAACTTATTCCCCGTAGAAATCTTTAACAAATTGAACGACTGCATTTATCGGGCTGGGTATCTCATGCAACATCGTAACGGAAGAGATTCGAATGGATGCTCGATCCGCAACCTAAGGAGAAATTTGGTGGGCCGCCGGAGACTCGAACTCCGGACTCGCTGATTAAGAGTTCGTAAATGGTCATCGCTTAAAACCAGCAAGGCGCAGACATTTCCAATGATTTCAGGAAGTCTCATTGGGTTTGTTTGGGTTGGTTGGGAAACAGTTCTCGGACAAAACACGGACAGTGCTGTGGGTTATAATTTGATTGACGGAGAATTCAGTTCAATCCTAGCGTCGCCGTTTGGCTTCTTCGATTACTTAATTACCCTGTCCGCCCTCGCCAGCACATTTGGGGGAATTGTCAGGCCGATCTGCTTCGCTGTTTTCAGATTGATGATCAGCTCAAACTTCTTCGGCGCCTCCAGAGGTATTTCCGTTGGCT
>DASPXM010000053.1:0-3078 GCA_035637295.1 Verrucomicrobiia bacterium | reverse complement strand
GATCAAACCGTTTTCGAACCGCTGGTCGATAAAGCCTTGAAAAGGTTGGTTGCGGGGCCGGGATTTGAACCCGGGACCTCAAGGTTATGAGCCTTGCGAGCTACCAGACTGCTCCACCCCGCGGCAATGAATTGAATTCTCTTTCTACCTTGCGCTTTGAGAGGAGTCAAGGTAGTGAGAGAAGCGATGGCCGAAAAATACCGCAATCCATTGTTGACGACCGATATCATTATCGAGGTGAGCGATCGCGGCATCGTGCTGATTGAAAGAAAAAATCCGCCCCACGGCTGGGCCTTACCGGGAGGATTCGTCGACTACGGCGAGAGTCTCAAGAAGGCTGCGTTGCGTGAAGCCAAAGAAGAGACTTCTTTGGATGTGGTATTGACCGAACAGTTCTATACCTATTCCGACCCGAGACGCGATCCTCGGCATCACAGCGTTTCAACGGTGTTCATCGCAACTGCCGAGGGAGAGCCACGCGGCGCGGACGATGCCAAAGTGGCGCGGCTCTTCGAAGAAAAAGATTTACCAACCCCGCTGGTTTTCGATCATGCACAAATCCTGCGCGACTATTTCGTATTCAAGAAAACCGGTCAGCGGCCAAAACCTCTTTTGGATTAATCCAATTTAGCTACAGCTTCGCCAATACGCGCGCAGCCTTTTTCAATATCTTGCAGCGAGGTCGCGTAAGAAAAGCGAATATGTTCGTTGGAGCCGAAATCTTCGCCTGGGACGCACGCGACTTTTGCTTCTTCGAGTAGGTAGTCTGCGACATCGCAGGGAGAGCCGAGCTTTTTCCCGTTTGCCGTCTTACCGAGCAGCGCCGCGATGTTAGGGAACACGTAAAACGCTCCTTGCGGTTTGAGGCAGTGAATTCCGTCGATGGCGTTCAGCTGGTCGACGATCACATCGCGCCGCTGGTGAAACTCGCGGACCATCGGCGCCACTTCCTCTTGCGACCCGTGAATCGCTTCCAACGCTGCTGCTTGGGCGATCGATGTCGGATTCGAAGTGCTCTGGCTTTGAATTTTTGCTGCAGCCGCGATGATATCGCCCGGGCCGAGAGCGTAACCGATGCGCCAACCCGTCATCGCGTAAGTTTTTGATACGCCGTTCACGATAATCGTACGGTCGCGCAATGCGGGGCAGAGCGTCACGATGTTATGGACTTCAAATCCGTCGTAGACGATTTTCTCATAGATGTCGTCGGCGAGGATGAGGCAATCGTGCTTTTCTAGGACACCTGCGATACCAAGCAACTCGTCCCGGCCATAGGTTGCTCCGGTCGGATTGCACGGACTGTTTATTAGAAACACTCGGGTCTTGGGCGTAAGCGCTGCTTGCAGTTGCTGTGGTTTTATGCGGAATCCGGTGGATTCATTCGTCGAAATCAACTTGGGTACGCCGCCCGCTAACAAAGCCATGTCCGAATAGCTGACCCAATACGGCGCGGCAACCAGGACCTCGTCGCCCGGATTAACCACGGCTTGTAAAACGTTGTAAATGGAATGCTTGGCGCCGCAACTCACGATCACGTCTTCCTTGCGATAAACGAGATCATGCTCGCGCTGGTATTTTGCAGCAATTGCTTCGCGCAGCGGCTCGATGCCCTTAACGTCGGTGTATTTGGTCATGCCTCTGCGCAGCGCTTCGATGGCCGCCGCTTTGATACGTTCCGGCGTGTCGAAATCCGGCTCGCCGGCGGAAAAATTGACGACATCGATTCCTTCGGCGCGAAGTTTGCCGGCTTTGGCAGCGATCGCCAGAGTTACAGAAGGTTTGATCAATTTGGTTTTTTCGGCGAGCTTTGTCATTAAAGTATTTCCTCAGCGGTTAAACTTTTGTTTGAGCATCTTCAAAACGTTGTCAGGTACGAGGCCGGAGACATCACCGCCCAGACTGACCACTTCCTTAACCAGGCGCGAGCTGGTGTAGAACTCCGATTCGCCGGTCATCATGAACAGGGTCTCGAGCTTTGGTTTAAGTCGGTGATTCATCATCGCCATCTGGAACTCATATTCAAAATCCGACACCGCTCTGAGACCACGGATGACCACCATGGAGTGCTTTCGCTCGGCATAGTCGACGAGCAACCCGTGAAATGAATCGGCTTGGACCCGGCCCTGAAGATCTGCGAAAACGTCACTGATCATTTTGAGCCGCTCTTGCACCGTGAACAAACAATGATCTTTGTCCGGATTGGTCGCAATGGCGACGATGATCTTGTCGAAAACCCTCAAGGTGCGCTTGACCAGATCCACATGCCCGTTGGTAATCGGATCGAACGAGCCGGGGTAGATGGCGATATTGTCGATAGCCATAGGTTCTCCTCAAGCATCTGGATCGGTTTTGGGTTTGGGTCTAAAGAACGAAAGCAGAGTATCACCATAACGACGCTGGTCGTTCAAGACGAGAGATCGGTAACGCGAGCTCACGGCTTCGCGTGTGCTATGCTCGGCGACGACGGTTCCCGACTGGTACAACAAATCCCCTTGGGCGAGCACCTTCAGGGATGATTCCAGCAATCCCTGATCGTACGGCGGGTCGAGAAAAATCATATCGAATTTCTCGCCTCGTTTGGCCAGCGTCTTCAAAGCTCGGGCCGCCGGAGCGATCCAGATCTCCGTTCGCGCCGTAAGTCCAAGCCTCCGGAGATTTTCCCGGATCGCCGTCGCCGACCGCACCGACGCATCGACCAAGACCGCTTTTACCGCGCCTCGGCTTAATGCTTCGATGCTAAGGTTGCCGGTTCCGGCAAACAAGTCGAGCACCTTCATTCCGGTAAAGTCATGCGGCAGAATATTAAACAGCGACTCTTTGACTCGCGCTGCTGTGGGCCGAACGGCTTGACCCTTGGGCACAATCAGGCGGCGGCCTTTTCTTTCTCCTCCGATCACCCGCATTTTGATTCAATCACTCCGTCTATTGCCTAATGCTTGGCCGTCTCAATTGGCGACCAACGCGGCTATCCTTCCATGGACAGAACCATCTTGCCGAACTGTTGACCCGCTTCCATGCGTTGGTGCGCACTCGCTGTGTCTTTGAGCGAAAATACTTGATCGAGGATCGGTTTGGTAC
>DASPXM010000052.1:0-48035 GCA_035637295.1 Verrucomicrobiia bacterium | reverse complement strand
GATTCGCTTTCAACGAGTCGGTCGCATTTTTCACCGCGTCCCCAGGATCGTCGAAGCGCACTTCCGTTTCATAAAGTTTGTTACCGCAATTTTCGCACGGCCAGATAAAGCGGTCGATTTCTTCTTTCCCTCGCTTTCGCTCCACCACGAACGTCCACGAACCATCGGCGCGGCGCGGCGAGTGCGGCATGTTCCTCGGCAAAAGAAATATCTCACCGGCCTTTAGCTGCGCGGTCTCGTGTTTGTTGTCCTTCAAGTAATGGAGGTTAAGCTCGCCTTCGAGCTGGTAAAAAATCTCGTCACCGGGATTGATGTGATAGTCCTTGCGGCGGTTTGGCCCGCGGGTGACGAAGGCGATGAAGTCGGAGTCTTGCCAGATCACACGGCGCTGGCCCCAGTCGCCGCGGTTTTCGTCGATCCATTTTTGCAGATTAAAACCCTTTAAGTGTGGAAACATGGGCCCTCCATTCGGCAGAATTACTATAGAATTGCGCGTGCCCAGGAATCAAGTTAAATCAATCTGGTGTTATCCGTACGGCAACAGCAGGTGACGCTGAAGACGGGGCGGGTTGGCTTAATTTCCGACACCCATGGATTAGTGCGTCCACAAGCGCTCGCGGCGCTAAAGGGATCCGAACTGATCATCCACGCCGGCGACATCGGTAAACCCGAAGTTTTGATCTCGTTGCACAAGATCGCACCCGTGATTGCGATTCGGGGCAACAACGACCGCGATGCCTGGGCAAAAAAAATTCCCGACGTTTTGAATGTTCAGATCAACGGGATCGCGATTCATGTTATTCATAACGTGAATGAATTGGAAGCGGATCCGATCACGGAAGGGTTTCGGGCGGTCGTGAGCGGTCATTCGCACAAGCCGGGAGTGGAAACGCGAGAGGAAATCTTGTTTATCAATCCCGGCAGTGCAGGTCCGCGTCGCTTTAAATTACCAGTCGCCGTTGGGAAACTTCGGATCACTAGCGGAAATGTCACTGCGGAGATCATCGAGTTGAAAATTTAACGCAAACTTTCTTGACTTTATTTACTTAGCGAGGTAATAATTTTCACAGCAACCTTTTAACTCGATCCCGTGAGGTCGAAAAAGGCGCTATGAAGAGTCAGATCATTCAACATTCGCATGCGCAGGGACCCTCTCGGTAACGCCGGAGGGTCTTTTTTTTATCTATGGCGGACGAAAAACAAGTGCTTTTGGAGCAAGCCGATGTGACCAGAACCATCAGCCGCATGGCCCACGAGATCATTGAGAAAGCCACAGATCCAAGCGAGTTGGTACTGATCGGCATTCGCTCTCGCGGCGTCCATCTGGCTCGCCGTTTGGCCCTAAAGATAGAAGGCATCGCCAGCTCGGTGCCGGCGGTCGGTGTCATTGACGTCACGCCCTATCGCGACGACAGAACCGAAGGACCAGACTCATCCCGGATTGGCGCGTTCGAAATTCAAGTCGTTGTCGATGATCGAACGATTGTGCTTGTGGATGACGTGATTTTTCGCGGCCGAACGATTCGCGCGGCCATGGAAGCGGTGGAGCGACTAGGACGGCCCAAACGCATCCTGGTCGCTGCTTTGATCGATCGGGGAGCCAGGGAACTCCCTATTAGAGCCGACATCGTCGGCAAAAATATTGCCGCGCAGGACGGTCAGAGAGTGAATGTGTTACTGGAAGAGTCGGACGGAGTCGATCAAGTGACGCTGGCCCATTGGCAAAGGCGCGGCGCGGATTAACCAAAGGAAAGCAATTCCATGCGTAGTTTAATTTCAATTGCCGATCTGACCAACGACGAGATCGAAGAGATTTTTTTGTTGGCGGACGGCGCCGACAAACTGCGCGCGGATCGAGTGGCCAGCGGCCAGATTATGGCGACGCTTTTTTACGAACCGAGCACGCGGACTCGATTATCATTCGAGTCGGCGATGCAACGCCTGGGCGGGTCCGTGATCAGCTGTTCGGACATGAAGGCCTCGTCGACGGCGAAGGGAGAAACCGTCGCCGACACCGCGAAGGTTGTTTCCAGCTACGCTGACGTTCTGGTCGTGCGGCACAATTGGGACGGCGCAGTGCAGGCCATGGCGGAGCACGCCGATGTGCCGGTGATCAATGCCGGCGACGGCAGTCACGAGCATCCAACGCAAACCCTATGTGATCTCTACACCTTGCGCAAAGAAAAAGGCGAGCTCAAGGGTCTCACAGTGGTTGTCTGTGGCGATCTGAAGAATGGCAGGACGATCCATTCGTTGGTTTATGCGTTGGCGCGCTTCGGCGCCAATGTCGTCACGCTGGCTGCTCCGGGAATGGAACTGCCTCAGTACGTGATCGATCGTTTGGAGCGGGAGTACGATTATGCCATGGGTCCGGTGGCCTCCGACGATTTAAACGCGGTGGTGACTGAAACCGATGCTTTATATCTCACGCCGAAGCAACCGCACCAGTTGGCGCTATTCACCCAGGTGGACAAGGTCATTCAAGCGCGCTTGAACACGATGGCCATCGGACTGCGCTATGATGCGTTCTACATGACACGCAAGCAGAAGGAGCGCATCAAGGACGCCGCCGCCGGCGACAGTTACCCAACCATCGGGCCCAATTTTTTGAAGGAGAAGCGCTTTCAAGACACCGTGGTCATGCATCCCTTGCCCCGGGTCGATGAGCTGTCGCCGGAAGTCGACCACGACCGGCGCGGCATTTATTTCAAGCAGGCGGCGTACGGGGTGCCGGTGCGGATGGCCTTGCTCAAGTTTTTGTTCGACCAGCGCATGGTCCCGCGGCTTAGCGAAATGAAGGGGACGGGGTCGTATCATGTTCCATTATCTTCCGGACCCAAATGCCGCAATCTCAATTGCGTGACGCTGAAGGAACCGATCTCGACACAGCGCGGATTAGCGATGTACTTCGCCGACGAAATTGGCGCATTGATCATGCGCTGCGCCTACTGCGACCATCGCTTCAAGATTGAATTGGTCGGCCATGTGAAGTCGAAGCGCTATTGCGCCTACGACATCGCTTTCGCCGAAACGATTCGCGATTGGGTGCGACATAGGGAACTGGCGGGCTTCGATTCAATCAAGCAAGCTGAAGAGCTTGGCTATGAGCCCTACAAGACCGGACCGCAGCGGGTGCTCATGGAAGAAGCCGAAATCAACGCCGCGCTCAACGATCTCAGCGAACAGATCCTGCGCGATTGCCAAGACATCGATCGGCTCACGATACTGGGCGTGCGCAGTGTCGGATCGCGTCTGGCGCAGCGTATCGCCGGCGAGATCGAGGTGCGGCAAAAGCGCAAGCCGGAGCTCGGCGAGATTGAGATTTACGGCTCGGGGGACGAGATGAAGCGAATTGCGCCCGCAGATCCTGACGCTGGACCGCTGAATCTCAAGGACCGTGAGGTGATTCTCATCGACGACGTGATTTTTACCGGGCGAACGGTCAAGAGCGCGCTCAGTATCATTTTTAGATCCGGCCGACCGAAATCGGTTCGCTTGGCGGTGTTGATCGACCGCGGTCATCGTGAGATTCCGGTCAAACCCAACTACGTCGGCAAAAATATCCCAAGCTCGGAAAATGAGCGGGTGCGCGTGAAACTGCACGAGCTCGAGCAAGGTGACCGAGATCAGGCGGTGATCTATTCGATCGTCAATCCGAGCGACGATGCCGGCACTTTGTTGCGCAACGAGGAGCGCGCCGCGCTCAATTGACCGATGAAAGCTATTCTAGCACTGGCAGACGGACGGACTTTCGAGGGGAGTGGTTTCGGCGCCGAAGGCGAAGCGGTAGGCGAAGTCGTCTTTAACACCAGCATGACCGGCTATCAGGAGATTCTCACGGATCCGTCCTATGAGGGACAACTGGTCGCTATGACCTATCCGGAAATCGGCAACGTCGGCGTCAATCCGGAAGACATCGAATCGCGAAAGCCATTTGTCAAGGGTTTCATCGTCAAGGATTACACCGTGCGACCGAGTAACTGGCGCGCCGCGAAATCGTTGCATGAATACATGCAGGAAAACGGTATCGTCGGCATTCAAGGGATCGACACACGATCACTGGTGCGCCACCTGCGCGATTACGGTTCGCAAGAAGGTATTATTTCCACCTTGAGTAGCGACAGCGCCGAGCTGGTCGCCAAAGCAAAGGCGTCGCCCGGGTTGGTGGGCCAAGACCTGGTGCAAAATGTTACCTGTAGCGCGGCGTATGACTGGCATCAAGGCTTGTGGGAGAGTGGTGTGGGCTATAGACAGCGTGACTCGAGCACGGAGATATCCCAGTCGCGACGCGGTAAAAGGGGAAAATTCGCTACGCCAAAATTTTTTGTCGTGGCCTACGACTACGGCATTAAATTAAACATCCTGCGCAACCTTGCCGAGGCGGGCTGTCGCGTGAAGGTGGTTCCGGCCGCGACTGCCGCGGAAGAGGTCTTGGCGATGAACCCCGATGGCATTTTTCTCTCCAATGGTCCGGGTGATCCTGAAGCCGTGCCTTATGCTAAAGAGAACGTTGAGAAATTAATCGGTAAGAGGCCAATATTCGGTATTTGTCTGGGTCATCAAATCATGGGGCTCGCGCTCGGCGGCAGGACCTACAAACTCAAATTCGGCCATCATGGCGGCAATCAACCGGTGATGGACTTGACGACCCGCAAGGTCGAGATCACTGCGCAGAACCATGGTTTCGCTGTCGATGCGGAGTCGCTCAAAGGCGCGGTCGAGGTGACGCACGTCAACTTGAACGACAACACCGTCGAAGGATTGGTGCATCGAGAGTTGCCGATCTTTTCGGTGCAGTATCATCCCGAGTCGTCGCCGGGTCCTCACGATGCCAACTATCTGTTCAGGAGATTTACCGAGACGATGGCCAAACATCGAAGTTAGACACATCCGATGCCCAAACGCACCGACATCAAATCGATTCTACTCATCGGTTCGGGCCCGATCGTCATCGGTCAGGCGTGCGAGTTCGACTACTCCGGCACGCAGGCGTTGAAGGCTCTCAAGGAAGAGGGCTATCGCGTGATCCTGGTCAATTCGAATCCGGCGACCATCATGACCGATCCGGAATTCGCCGACCGCACTTACATCGAACCGATCACTGCGGATATTGCAGAGAAGATCATCGCTAAAGAGCGACCGGAAGCCCTGCTGCCGACGCTGGGTGGACAAACGGCGCTCAATCTCGCCATCGATCTGGCTGAGAAAGGCATCCTCGATCGCTACGGCGTCGAGATGATCGGAGCCCAACTGGCATCGATTAAAATGGCCGAGGATCGCGATCTTTTCAAAGAGGCGATGAAGCGCGCCGGTCTCGATCTTCCGCGCAGCGGTTACGCGCGCAATGTGCGCGACGCCTTACGCATTCAGAAGCGCTTGAACTTCCCGCTGATCATCCGCGCGTCGCGCACTCTCGGCGGCAGCGGCGGCAATTTCGCTTACGGGCCCGAGGATTTCAAGGAAGTCGTTCACACCGGCTTGAGCATTTCGCCGGTCCACGAAGTCTTGATCGAGGAATCGGTGCTGGGCTGGAAGGAGTTTGAGCTCGAGGTGATGCGCGACCACAAGGACAACGTGGTGATCATCTGCTCGATCGAAAATTTCGACCCCATGGGCGTGCACACCGGCGACTCGATCACGGTTGCGCCGGCGCAGACGCTGACGGACAAAGAATACCAGATCATGCGCGACGCCGCGCTTAGGGTGATTCGTGAGATCGGCGTTGATACCGGCGGGTCGAACATTCAATTCGCCGTCAATCCCAGAGACGGACGCATGGTCGTGATCGAGATGAACCCGCGAGTTTCGCGCAGCTCGGCACTGGCCAGCAAGGCGACCGGATTTCCGATCGCCAAGATCGCCGCGAAACTGGCGGTGGGTTATACGCTCGATGAGATCCGCAACGACATCACCCGCGAAACTCCGGCTTGTTTCGAACCGACCATCGATTACGTAGTCGTAAAGATTCCGCGTTTCACATTTGAGAAATTCCCCCAAGCCAAAGACCTGCTGACGCCGCAGATGAAATCGGTCGGCGAAGCGATGGCTATCGGTCGCACGTTCAAAGAGTCATTGCAAAAGGCGATGCGGTCGCTGGAGACGGGCTCCTTCGGATTCGAGCCGAAGGTGGACTTGTCCGCGGCCAACCGGGAAGAATCACTAAAAATTGTCCGGGAAAAACTCAACCAGCCGAATGCGCAGCGCTTGTGGTATCTGGGCGACGCTTATCGTCTCGGCCTGACAACCGAGGAGATTTATCAGCTTTCGGCAATCGATTCTTGGTTTCTCGAAAAGGTGCGGGAGATCATCGCGGCCGACGATGAAATCGCAGCCTCCAAAGGCAAGTTAGATGATCTCGGCGCGAATACCCTTCGTCGCTGGAAACAGATGGGTTTCGCCGACGCGCGTATTGCCAAGCTCATCGAAAGCAGTGAGGCCGAGGTTAGGCAGACGCGCAAAGACGAAGGCGTCGAGGCGGTGTTCAATTCCGTCGACACCTGCGGCGCGGAGTTTCAAGCCTTCACTCCTTACTTGTACTCCACATACGAGGGAGAGGATGAGTCCAAGCCAACGGGACGTAAAAAGATCATGATCCTCGGCGGCGGGCCGAACCGGATCGGACAAGGGATCGAGTTCGATTACTGCTGCGTGCATGCCGCCTTCGCGCTCAAAGAAGAAGGTTGCGAGACCATCATGGTCAATTGTAACCCGGAAACCGTCAGCACCGACTATGATACTTCCGACAAGCTCTACTTCGAACCGTTGACGATGGAAGAGGTCATGAACATCGTCGATCGGGAAAAACCGGACGGCGTGATCGTTCAATTTGGCGGGCAAACGCCGCTCAAGCTCGCATTGCCATTGGAGCGCGCCGGAGTGCCGATCGTCGGCACTTCTCCGGACAGCATCGACTTGGCCGAAGACCGGGAAAGATTCGCCGAATTGTTGAAGCGATTAGGGATCAAGCAACCCGATAACGGAATGGCGCGCTCGTACGATGAAGCTTTCAAAATCGCCGAGCGATTGGGCTATCCGGTCCTGGTTAGACCGTCATACGTTCTCGGCGGCCGGGCCATGCAGATCGTGTATGACGGCGATGCGTTAAGGAACTACATGATGCACGCGGTCTTGGCGTCACCTGAACATCCGGTGTTGATCGACAAGTTTCTCGACGACGCTATCGAGGTCGATGTCGACGCGCTCGGTGACGGTGAGGAGTACGTGGTCGGCGGCATCATGGAGCATATCGAGCGGGCCGGGGTGCATTCGGGAGATAGTGCCTGCAGTCTGCCACCGAAATCGATAGGTCAAGAGATTCAACATGAGATTCGGCGGCACACGATCGCCCTCGCCAAGGCCTTGAATGTGCGCGGGCTCATGAACGTGCAGTTCGCCGTGCAAGGAGAAAACGTCTACGTGCTCGAAGTCAATCCACGGGCGTCGCGCACGGTGCCGTTTGTCAGTAAAGCGATCGGCGTGCCGCTGGCAAAAATAGCGGCGTGCATCATGGTGGGAAAAAAGCTCAAAGAGCTTGGATTGAGCCACGAGATCGTGCCCAAACATATCTCCGTCAAGGAAGCCGTGTTTCCGTTCAACAAATTTCCCGGAGTCGATACTCTGCTTGGGCCGGAGATGAAATCCACCGGCGAAGTGATGGGTATCGACAGCTCCTTCGGCATTGCCTTTGCCAAGGCGCAGCTTGGCAGCGGCATGCGTTTGCCCATGAATGGAAGAGTTTTCATCAGCGTGCGCAATGAAGACAAGTCGAGCGTTGCTCCCATCGCCAAAAAATTACACAGCGCCGGCTTCGAGATCGTTGCCACGCGGGGCACCGCGGCCTATTGCGACGCCCTCGGTATTCCCGCCGAGGTCGTCAAAAAGATTCAAGAAGGCAGTCCCAATATCGGCGATCAGATCAAGAACGGCGAGGTGGCAATGGTGATCAACACGCCGGAAGATGCGCGCTCGCACGCGGACTCCTACTACATCCGCCGCTGTGCCTTGGATTATCAGGTGCCTTATTTTACGACGATCGCCGGCGCCGAAGCGGCCGCCGAGGGCATCGAATATCTTAAACAGCGCGAGTTCGAAGTCAAAGCCTTGCAAGATTACAGCGCGCCGCCTTTGCCCTAGTGGCGCAATGGAAAACAATTCAAATCAAAAGGCGCCTAGTGTGCGCGAGTGTTTGCGCGCCTTGGCGACGCCGATTCAATATCTCAAAGGCGTCGGTCCAAAACGGGCCGGCCAATTGGCATCGCTTGGCCTCAAAACGGTCGAGGATCTGCTTCACCATCTCCCGTTCCGTTACGAAGATCGCCGCGAGATCGCCAAGATCAGTCAAGCCGTTTTGGGTCGCGAGGCGAGTTTCGTCGGACGGCTCGCCGCATTGCAGCGTAGATACATACCGCGCCGCCGCGGCCAAATCCTACTAGCGACTCTTCAAGACGACACCGGCAGCATCGATCTCGTCTGGTACCGCGTACCGTCCTTTCTAGCTAATGGACTTACCCGGGGACAGACGCTCTTGGTGCACGGCAAAGTGGCGCGCAGTACGCGCGCGCGCCTTCAGCTGGTTCACCCGGACTTTGAAATTGTCAACAGCGAGGAAGACTCGCAGCTGAAGCGAATCCTGCCCGTCTATCTGCTTTCGGCCGGTTTGGCATTAACGTTCATGCGAAAATATGCCGCGCAAGCTCTGGCCGAATATCGCGACCGTATTCCCGACCGGCTTCCGGAGACGATCGTCGCGCGTCATGGATTGATGAGCGTCGCGGAAGCGCTCGGACAGCTACATGAGCCACCGCTCGAGGCGAACGTCCGCACCCTCAACGACGCATCTTCCGTGGCGCACCGGACGATCATCTTTGACGAGCTCTTCTATTTGCAGCTCGGCTTGAGCTTACGGCGTAAAGCGCGCAGCCGGAGCGCGGCAATTCGTCTTGCCCGGAGCCGCGGCGCATTGTCAACGCGCATGCGTGAACTGCTGCCGTTCAAGCTGACGGGGGCGCAGCAGCGGGTTTTGCATGAAATTGAGAACGACATGGCATCGGAACGACCGATGCAGCGCCTGGTTCAAGGCGATGTCGGTTCGGGCAAGACCATGGTGGCTTGGTTGGCGTCGCTGCGAGCGATCGAGCAGGGCTTTCAAGCGCTATGGATGGCGCCGACGGAAATTCTCGCGGAGCAACATTACCGGAATCTGCAAAAATTCGCCGACGGCCTTGGCATTTCGTCGGCGCTGCTCACAGCGGCCACTCCGGCAAAAGTGAAAAAGTCCTTACTGGAGCGAATCGAGCGAGGGGATGTTCACTTTGTTATCGGCACCCACGCGTTGATCCAGGACGAGGTGCGCGTGCCGCGAATGGGCTTGGGTGTCATCGACGAACAACATCGATTTGGTGTGATGCAAAGATTGTCGCTGCAGCGTTTGGTCGGCGGCGTGAGCATGACTTCGATCACGGACCACCAGCCACACATGCTGCTGATGAGCGCGACGCCGATTCCCCGCAGCCTGGCGATGGTGCTCTACGGCGACATGGAAGTGTCGTTTGTCGATGAGATGCCGCCGGGACGAACGCCTGTTAAGACCAAAGTGTTTGCCGAACGCGAACGTAAGCAGGTTTATTCGATCGTTCTCGACGAGCTCAAGCGCGGTCACCAAGCGTTCGTCGTGTTTCCTCTAGTCGAGCCTTCTGAGCAGCTGCAACAAGTACGCGACGCCACTCAGATGGCGGAAAAAATGCGCCAGACACTTTTCAGAGATTTCGGTATCGGCCTCGTGCACGGCCGTTTAAAAGCGGAAGAGCGTAACGCGATCATGCGGGCCTTTCGCGACGAAAAGCTCAATCTACTTGTCGCCACAACGGTGATCGAAGTCGGCATCGACATTCCCAACGCAACCGTGATCGTCGTCGAACACGCGGAACGTTTTGGCCTGTCGCAACTGCATCAATTGCGCGGGCGCATCGGGCGCGGTTCGGCGCCAGGTTACTGCTTGTTGGTCAACCGTGGCATGGGCAGTGCGGTCGCTGCCGAGCGTCTCCGAGTCATGGAATCGGAACGGGACGGATTCAAGATCGCCGAGGCGGATTTACGACTGCGCGGGCCGGGCGAACTCCTCGGTACTCGGCAGAGCGGCCTGGTTGATTTTCGCCTGGCGAATTTGCTGCGAGACTCTCGCATACTCGCCGAAGCACGGAAGGAAGCCTTGGCCTGGTTGGACAAAGATCCAGAGCTGCGTAGCCGGGAATCCGCGGGTATGAAGGAAATACTCAGACACCGATGGGGAAAGAGGTTGCAGTTGGGCGCGGTGGGATAACCGGTAAATTTTAGGGCTTGATCGTCCCATTAGCGAGTGATGGGTGAGCTAACTAGATCCCTCACTTCGTTCGGGATGACAAATTCCTTGAGTGTCATTCCGAGTGAAACGAGGAATCTTTTCCGAGCATGACGGCAAGTTTGCATGCTAGGTTATCCGAAGTCCATTTGTTAGCCTTCGGAATCAATTTGAGTTTCCAGGTAGAGCCCGGCTACATTGCAGTTGCAGGTCTTTTAGCCATAGCTTATAAAAATGGGTTATAATTTCGTTCGTTAAGAGAAAGGATAAGGGACAACGCGTGGAATTTCAGCGGATTAAACGCTTACCGCCCTATGTCTTCAGCATTATAGACGGGATGAAGATGGCGGCGCGGCATAGGGGAGAAGACATCGTCGACTTCGGTATGGGCAATCCCGATTTGCCCGCGCCACCCCATGTGGTGGCAAAGCTCGTCGAAGCCGCCGCCAAGCCCGCCAATCACCGCTATTCCGTTTCCCGCGGTATCTATAAACTGCGCGTGGCGATTTGCGACTGGTATCGGCGGCGCTATCGAGTCGATCTGGATCCCGACTCAGAAGCGATCGTAACGATCGGCGCGAAGGAAGGCTTGTCCCATCTTGCTTGGGCGACGATCGATCCCGGTGACGTGGTGCTTTGTCCGAGCCCGACCTATCCGATTCATCAGTATGCAGTGGTTTTAGCGGGGGGCGACCTACGGTGCATTCCTCTGACCACCAGCGAGGCTTTTTTTAGTTACCTTGAAGAAGCGATCCGTCAAACTTGGCCGAAACCGAAGATGCTGATCCTCAGCTTTCCTCACAACCCCACGACCGAAGTCGTCGAGCTTGATTTCTTCGATCGGGTAGTCAAAGCGGCCAAGGAGCATGGCTTCATCGTCGTCCACGATCTCGCGTACGCGGATATCACTTTCGACGGCTATCAGGCGCCGAGTTTTCTGCAGATTCCGGGCGCCAAGGATGTTGGCGTTGAATTCTTTTCACTGTCAAAGAGTTATAACATGCCTGGCTGGCGCGTCGGTTTCTGCGTCGGCCACAAGGATATCATTCATGCGCTGGCGCGCATCAAAAGCTACCTCGACTACGGGATCTTTCAGCCGATCCAGATCGCGGCCATTCAGGCCCTCAACGGCCCACAGGATTGCGTTGAAGAGATTCGGCTCGTGTATGAAAGACGGCGCGATTCTTTGATCGATGGTCTCGACCGCGCCGGTTGGAGCATTCCGAAACCAAAAGGGACTATGTTCGTGTGGGCGGAAATCCCCGAGCCAGCGAAGAAGCTGGGCTCCGTCGAGTTCGCCAAATATTTGTTGCAAGAAGCCCAAGTAGCCGTCTCACCAGGCATCGGCTTTGGTCAATATGGTGACGCTCACGTCCGTTTCGCGCTCATCGAAAACGAGCATCGCACCAAGCAAGCCGTGCGAAAGATCAAACGGGCGCTGGGAAAACTGCTGGACTAGCGTCCGATTCCACGCTAATTCTTTTATCTCTCTAAAGACTCGCCATGGCATCACTGTATAAACGGCGCAAAGTTGGTATTGGCTTGCTCGGTTCCGGAGTGGTCGGCGAAGCAATCCAGGATATTGTGTTTCAAGATCTCAAAGGCGGGGTCGGCAACGACATCGAACTAGAGATTCAAAAAATTTACACCCGCAATCCCAAAACCAAGAAATGGTTTGCCAAGCGGCCGTCGCTGTTTACGGCGCGCGCCGAAGAAGTCATCGACGACCCGGCGGTTGAGATCGTCGTCGAAGCACTGGGCTTTCAAAAAGCATCCCAGTTGCCGGCGTTCCGAGATTATTTCCTGCGCGCATTCAAGAAGGGTAAATCCGTCGTCACTTCGGACAAGGCGGTGCTGGCGCGTTACGGTGATGAGATCTGGGCGGCCGCCCGCGCGAGCGGCAGGCAGCTGCGCTTCGAGGCCTGCGTCGGCGGCGGCATACCGGTGATGCGCGCGCTGAGCGAGAGCTTTGCCGCAGAAGAGCCGGAAGCCATCTTTGGCATCGTTAATGGTACCTGCAATTACATCCTGTCGCAGATGGAAAGGAGCGGAAAGCCCTACGCCGACGCGCTTAAGGAGGCACAGCACAAGGGCTACGCTGAAACCAATCCGTCCGCCGACGTCGATGGCAGTGACGCCGAAGCCAAACTGCTACTACTCAGCCGAGTCGCCTTCGGTCTGCAAATCCAGCCCGGCACGATTTGGCGCAAAGGTATCGAAGATATTCACGCAGTCGATTTTCGCTACGCCGGCAGAACCGGCTCCAGCACGATCAAACAACTCGCGGTGGCTAAACGTAACGGTCAGACCGTCCAGGTTTTTGTCTCTCCGGTTTTGCTGCCGCGGGAAAATTTTCTCGCCGGTATCGACGGCGCGACGAATGCCATCTGTTTTGCCGGCAAGAAAAGCGGTGGCGGACGGGGCGAGCGCGATTGCGATTATGTTCTCGTCGGACCGGGAGCCGGGGGCGGGCCGACCGCGGTGGCGGTATTGGGCGATGTTTGCGAATTGGCGCGCGCTGGCGCCGCGTCCATCGGCACGCCGAGTCTCGTCAAGACGGGGAGTCTCAGGCTTGAGGCCGAGGATGATATCCATGGCTCGTTTTACCTGCGCTTCCTCGTCAAGGACCGCGCCGGCATCGTCGGCGATATCGGGCAGACCTTTGGGCGCATCGGCGTCAACATCTCGGAAATCTGGCAGCTGCGGCATAGCGAGCAAGAATTGCGGGCATTGGCACAGAGTTACAAACTGAGAGTGAATCCCCGAGCGATTCTGCCTTTCGTCATCACTTTGGAGCGAGCGACATTGAGGCAGGTGCGCCGAGCTCTGGATTCTCTCGGCAATCGAGATTATATCCTGGTTGATCCCGTTTGGTTTCCAATCTGGGGCGTGAAATGATCAGAAAGGCGCTGTGAAAAACCGCCGCCGGGAAACTCAGCCGCCGTGTTTAGCGTCGTTCTCAATCGCTGGGAATTCTCGATATTAAAGGACCATCCGTGAAATTCATCATTCTCCAAGGCGACGGCATGGCCGACTATCCGCTAGACGTTCTCGGCGGCAAAACTCCTCTCGAAGCAGCGCGCACGCCGAACATGGACTGGCTCGCGGCTCGCGGTGTGTTCGGCATCGCTCATGTGATCCCCAAGGGTTTTCCACCCGGCAGCGACGTCGGTAACATGAGCATCATGGGTTACGATCCGGCCGTCTATCATACCGGCCGCTCGCCACTGGAAGCCGCGAGCATGGGTGTTACGCTTGGACCGAACGACATCGCGTTTCGCTGCAATCTCGTGACGCTCGCCGGCTCGGGCAGTGAAACGACGATGGAAGACTTCACGTCGGGTCACATCTCGACGGAGGAAGCCGCTGAGATCATCCGCGATCTCGACCGCAAGCTCGGCGGCGCAGGTGTGGAATTTTTTCCAGGCGTGAGCTATCGCCACTTGATGGTATGGCGCGACGGCAAAGAGAAAATGGCAACTACCCCACCGCACGACATCACCGATCAGAAGACCGCTGGCTATTTGCCCAAAGGCGAAGGCGCCGAGCGATTGCTCGAGCTGATGCAGGCCTCGGAACCGATACTCGCCGATCATCCGATAAACAGAAAGCGCCGAGCGGAAGGACATCGTCCTGCGACCACAATCTGGCTCTGGGGGCAGGGCAGGGCGCCTAACTTACCGCCGCTCACCGAGCGCTTCGGCATCAAAGGCGGAGTGATCTCGGCCGTCGACATCATCAACGGTCTTGGTGTCTATGCCGGCCTCGAGCGGATTTATGTGCCGGGGATCACCGGATTCCTGGACACCAATTACGCTGGCAAGGGCGAGTACGGCGTGCGCTCGTTGGAGAAAAATGATTTAGTCTTCATTCACGTTGAAGCCACCGATGAGGCCGGCCACATGGGCGACGTTGAAAAGAAGATCCAAGCGATCGAAGACTTTGACGAAAAGGTTGTCGGCACTGTTTTGAAAGGAATGGCGGACAGAAGAGACTATAGGATCTTGCTCATGCCTGACCATCCGACCGCGATCGCGCTCAAGACCCACGTTGCTGATCCAGTGCCGTTTGTCCTGTATTCACCTGAACAGCCGCGCAACAACGGCGTCGTCGGTTATAACGAGAAAAACGCGTTGACGACCGGCGTTGTCGCCGAAAAAGCGTTTCGATTAATGGAATCGCTCATCGAAGGGAGGCCGACATGGACCGAAACTTAGCGCTGGAAGCCATTCGAGTGACCGAAGCGGCGGCGTTGAGCTGCGCGCGATTAACCGGACGCGGCGATGAAAAGGCGGCGGATCAGGCCGCTGTCGACGCCATGCGCAGAGCGTTTGACGCTCTCGCCATCGATGGCACCGTAGTCATCGGCGAAGGTGAACGCGACGAAGCGCCGATGCTTTACATCGGCGAAAAAGTTGGCTCTGGCGGACCGAAGGTCGATATCGCGCTTGATCCGCTCGAAGGCACGACGATTTGCGCCACCGGCGCGCCCAATGCGCTGGCGGTGATCGCCATGGCCGATGGCGGCAACTTACTCCACTGCCCGGATACCTACATGGCTAAGATTGCCACGGGTCCCGACGGTAGAGGCGTGGTCGATTTGGACAAAAGCCCAACGGAAAACCTCCACGCGCTAGCTGAAGCCAAGCGATGTAAGGTCGAGGATCTCATGGCGATCATACTTTCGCGGCCGCGCCATGAGGCGCTCATTCAAGAAGTGCGCAAGGCCGGCGCACGCATTCGTCTGATCGGCGACGGCGATGTTGCAGCCGCCATTGCCACGACCAAGAAGGAAACCGGCATCGATCTGCTGCTCGGCATCGGCGGCGCGCCGGAAGGCGTGCTGGCTGCGGCGGCGCTGCGCTGCGTCGGCGGTGAGTTCCAGGGCCGGCTGGCGCCGCGCAACGATGAAGAAATCGAACGCGCGAAGCAAATGGGCGTTACGAATATCAAGAAGAAATTCCAGATCGAAGAGCTTGCCGCCGGCGACGTCATGTTCGCCGCCACGGGTGTTACGGACGGCGATTATCTGCGCGGCGTGCATTTCTTCCCGGGTGGCGCCACGACTCAGTCGGTGGTGATGCGCTCGAAAACCAAGACCGTGCGCGTGATCAACGCAACGCACTATTTCGAGCACAAGCCGAATTACTAAAGCTATCGCAGTTCAGCTTTTCTATCAGTCTTTTTCCCCTCGAGCTCTCCTCGTGCCAGCGATGGACAGCGGCGGGATAGGGATCGAGTGTACATGGCGCAGAAGAGGAAGCAGCGGCGAAGCAGGGGCAGGACGGTGCTTTTCTACATCATCTTTCCGCTGATCGTGTGGTTTGTCGCCTTTCTCGTCTGGTTTTATTGGTATGACCTGCGTAATCTCTTTGTCAAAGACCAGGAACGGAAGGCCCACCCCAAGGCAGCTCGACAGCTCGATAGGGGCGACAAGGCTGAGCGGTCGCCGGCAAAGCGGTCCCAGGAAAAGATTTCCGATGAGGACCGAAAAAAACTGGGTGATATTATAGAGCGGCAGAAATGACCATTACCATGCCTTTTAAAGTGGATGAACCAATAGATTTCATCCTATGCTAATGTCAAACTAATCACTCGTTGCAACCATGAATTTCTGGCAGAAAATAACCAAACCCGTTATCGGACTGTCACCGATGGACGGCGTCACCGACGCGTCGTTTCGCTATATCACGGCCAAGCATGGCAGTCCGGACGTGACGCTGACCGAATTCGTGAACATACAGTCTGCGTTTTGTTCGCCGCGCACGCTGCTCAAAGATTTCACCTATGGCGAAATCGAGCGTCCGGTGGTCGCGCAGATCTACGGCAAGACCCCCGAATTGTTTTACCGGGTTGCTCATGTCGTCTGCGAGCTAGGATTTGACGGCATCGACATCAACATGGGTTGTCCGGCGAAGAAAGTCGCCGCCAGCGGCTGCGGCGCCGCGCTCATCCGTACTCCCCAATTGGCGCGCGAAATTATACGCGCCGTCAAGCGTGGCGTTCGAGACTGGTATAACGGTCAAACGCTCAGGGATGTTGACCTTGGCGACGACGTTATCGAGGAAGTGAGACTTGCCAATCGGCACCGCCCCGGTCATGGAACGCCGCGGCAAAGACTTCTTCCGGTCTCTGTCAAAACCCGGTTAGGCTACGACCGCAACGTCATCGATCAATGGCTGCCCATGCTGCTCGAAGAATGTTTGACAGCGATCTCGCTTCACGGCCGAACCCTCGAGCAAGGGTACAAAGGCGCGGCGGATTGGGACGCCATCGCGCGCGCCGTAGAGATTGCCAAGGGGACGGGTACACTGATTCTTGGCAACGGCGACGTGCACGATTTGCGCGATGCCTATCGCCGCGTGCGCGAAACTCAGGTCGACGGCGTGCTGATCGGCCGCGGCGCGCAAGGCGACCCTTGGCTTTTCCGCGATAAAAATGCGCTAAAGCATGCACTTTTCATAGATAGCCCGTTCGTGATCGATTCGACACCCGTTAGTTTGGCTGAAAGATTTGAGGTGATCATAGAACATAGCGAGCATTTCGAAAATGCCTGCGGCCAGTCGAGGTTCATGGCCATGCGCAAACATCTGACCTGGTATTGCCGCAATTTCCGCGGCGCCGCCGAGATGCGCGCGCAGATGACGCGTGCGAATAACACCGAGCAGGTTCGCCAGTGCTTGATGCACTATGCCGCGCTCATCGATGATGAATTCCATTCCGATCAGACCACCTTTCACGATCGAGAACCGCCAGCCAGCGCGGCTGCAGCCAGCCGCATCCAGAACGCCGGATTTGCTCCATGAGACTGATTCTCGCCTCGACCTCGCCGCGCCGCCGGGAGATTTTGGCGCTGCTCGGCTTGCCATTTGAAGTGATCGACCCGGAATTCAACGAGATGGTGTCCGAGCATGTGTCGATGAAAGACGAGGTCCTCGACTTCGCCGCCGGCAAAGCTCGATCGATTGCCAAGAAACATGCCAGGTCGATTGTCATTGGCAGCGACACGATGATTTTCCTTAACGGCGAGAAAATTGGTAAGCCGGGTGATATCGATGGTGCGCGGCGAATCCTGCGCTTGCTCGCGGACAAGATCCACAGGATCTTCACCAGCGTAGTAATCCTGGACAGCGCTGGCGGACCCGGTCTTCAAATCGTCGAAACGGTGTTCGTCAAGATGCGCGCATACACGGAAGAGGAAATTAACCGATATCTTTCCCTTAATGAGTCGCTCGATAAGGCGGGAGCCTATTCGATTCAAGGCCAAGGTCGTAAGCTCATCGCTTCAGTACGCGGCGACTATCTTGCCGCCGTGGGCATGCCGCTCAAGCCGATCGCCGATTATCTTAGGAGCCGCGGCATGTCCTTCGACCTGGACATCGACAAGCTATACGCGGACAAAGTTGTCCTGAATTGGCATGACTTTGGATGAAACCCTGGCGGTTAATCCAAGCGCGACCAATCTCACCGCTCGCTCAATTCACTATTTACTTCCAGCTGCCCGCACGGTGATTTGCGTTGCCGAGAGCGTTCCGTCGGCGCTGCGGCTTGCTTGGAGAGACACTTCGGCGCCCGCCTTGAGCAGACTGCGGTCACCCATGACCCGCTTCACCACCGGAATGTCCGGCGGTACCAGAACTTTTACTTCGCCGTCCTTGTGCTTGAGGGTCATCAGCCGTCCTTTGACATCTTTTACGGTGACATCCTCCACCTGTTCTACGTTGGCATTGGTCATGGTCGCGCCGCTTTCAGGGGCGGAAGCGAGGGGACGATGTCCCTCTCCAGTGCCGCGCTGGTCTTCGGAAAAAACATGGACTTCGGACGCCAAAAAGCTTCCGTCCGCCTGCTTCGTCGCCGTCGTGCCGAGATACATGCCGTTGGTAATCTCTGAGATTTTTATCGATACCTCGCCGCGGACAATGGTTTTATCGGTCACGACGATTCTCACGTCGCCGGCCGGAGTGGCAACGATCAGGTCTCGGTCTTTGAGGAACCCGACGGTGCCTCTGATCGCCGTCGGCGGCGACGTTTGCGCGTTGAGCGCGGCAATATTCGGGGCCAACAGGAATAATCCCCCGGCAATTAGCGCCGGGCCGCGGGCAAAATTACCGATCCCCTGTTTCATGATTCAGCTCCTTTTTTACTGCGAAGCGCACGGCCGACGAATCCTAGAACCTAAGCCTCTTCCGCAAACCACGTCACGAGCGGGCAATTTATGGGCCGCATCGACGATTTTTGTTCCGAAGAAGCGATCCGCCGGCCACTGCGTGACGAAATTCTTACCATTTGTGCTTGGTACGCGACTTGCTGTGACTCGTTATTACTATGGCTATCAAAGGCACTCACAACTACTCCGACGTCGAAGGCAACTGGAGCTGGCCGGAAAAAACCTGGTTTCGCGAACGGCTCAATGCAGTCAAAGCGCGCGAGCACGAGCAACGGCGCAAGCCGATTTTCGACGCCCGGAAGCCCGCGTTGTCTGCCACGACGAACGGGTCGGAAAAAGATCCGCTAAAGGTCGACTGATCGGCGAACACCCGCCGTCCCATGCGATTTTGGCACTCCGCTTTCAAGCACTTGCGAGAGTTTTTTTCCTTTCTCGTGATCACGCGCCACGCCACTGTCGAGTATCGACCGACCCCATGCCGCCTCGCCGTTAGCTCCCCGACAAAGTTAGCTCCCCGACAAACCGTTAGGTAATTCCTCAGAACGCATCCGTCATTTAATCTTTTAAGTATTCTGTTCGTATCAATTCGAGTCAGAGCCGAGAAAACCTCGGATCCCTCGCGTGTTTCGTCTATTTTTACTCAGTCGTCCTCCGCGGTGAGATATCGAACGCAACCAGATCTTCAGTGCCAATGTCGCTCCACTCACGACAGCCGAGAAAGAAGTAAACATCCCCGATGCCTGCGCTACAGCGCGAACAACGTCTTCGGATTATGATAAATAATCTTTTCGTACTGGCTGTCGGTAATCGTTCCCATGCTGCGAAGATTGCGCAGCGCTTCGACTTCAGTAGATTGATCGTTGTGACCATAGTCAGTGCCGATCGTGAGGTTATCTTCGCCGGCGTATTTTAGAACGTAATCCACGTCATCATCGGTCTGGCATGAGACGAATTGCCGAAAGACTTTCAGCGGATTTTCCGGCAAATCCTTTCGCTGGGTGGCCCAACGGCGCTGCAAGTCCTTCACGACGTAGGGTATCCACTGCGCCGCCGCTTCGGCCCAGTGAAAGCGAAGCTTGGGAAACAGCATCGGCACTTCGCTCATCATTACCGAATGGCATGCGCCAATGACTGGGATGCGAAACTTCCAGAAGCTGCCGCCGCCGTTGTACTGCGACACCAAATCGAGGTTTTGCGGATTGCCGTTGCCGACGTGCACTCCCGCTGCCACGTCGAGCCGGCTCATTTCGTCGTAAAGCGCATAGAAGTAAGGATCGGTGATTAGACGATGCCCTTCGATACCGCGCATGAAAACACCGCACGCGCCGTGCTGTTTGCAAAATTTGAGTTCCTCCAAAGACGCGCTCATATCGAGCAACGGCAAGACGCAGATCCACCTGAGCCGCCCCTGGCCTTGCCGGTAAATGTCGGCAAGCCAGCGATTATAGCCCTTGCAAATGGCGATCTCCCAGTCAGGCTTTTCGGTGATCTGCTCAATGAACATTGTCGGGTAGAGCACCTGAACATCGATCCCCAACTGGTCCATGTGGCGCAGTCGCGCCGGCACGTTTTCCATTTCGCGGGTTTCCCGCGGCGTCATCATCACGCGTCCGGTCCGGCCGGCGACTTCGTCCATCTCTTTCGCTGTCATGACGATTCGCACCAGGCCGCGAATTTTCCCATCGATAAACCAATACTCGGCGCCGCCTTCGCCGCGCGGGCGCACGATGAGCGGGCGATATTTTTGGTCAGACGCCTCCATGAAATCCCAAGTATGTTCCGTCTCTACAACATGAGCATCGGAATCAATGGTCGGCATGCTCAATACCTCCTCAGCGCGAACGTCAGACGGTATGATTCTCGCTTCTACCGCGCGGCGGGTTTATCTGTCAATCAACGACGCGGCCGCACCTGTGATCCACATCTTTCCTCTTCGCTCACGACTCTCGACTACCAGGTTGACATCCGGCAAGGCAATCCTGTACACGTGGCTTCGGTCAGCGGAGACCTGGGTTTAATGCAGATGAACCGAAGCACATGGCGCAATCTGTATGACCTAAAACGAATGGGTGGTGACATCGAATACAACGGCAACTCGGGCGGAGAGATCCTGGAATACTACCTCAGTCGCCGCGCAATCAGAAAAAACGAGGACAAACAGCAGGAAGGGAATCTGGCCCGCGCGACCTGCGCAGCCTATAATGGCGGCCCAGGCCATCTCACGCGTACCGGGCTGCCAAACAGAACCCAGAATTAAAAAAGGTCGACGACGCGTTCTGGGACAAGTTTCCAACCGTGAGTTCCGGTCGGGAGCTCGAAGTGCAGCGCTGCTATCAAAAATAGCTGCCCGGGTTTCGTGGTACCCCGCCATGCATCACTCACCATTAGACCAAATTAATTTGCTTTCCGACGCGACCGGCTTTAACATAGACGGACTGTATCGTACAGAATGCCGTTGTGTCCGTGATCGGTTTAGTTTTCCTTCCATCCGGCCTGTCAATAACATTCCGTAGCGACGCAATTTTATCAGTGAGAGGCGACGCGTGATGAAACCTCGTGAACTTGGTTTGATACAGGGATTTCTTCTGTGCCTGCGCGATTCGGAGACCGTGCTGCTGCAGACCAGTCGGTGGAAAAGAAGTCTGTTGGTGTTCAGCAGCGGCGTTTGCCTCGAGATAGCCGCGCTGCCGTTTTTGGCCGGCTTGATCGGGTACCAAACGTCCTGGTATGGCTGGCTTTTGACCTGGTTGTTTGCGCCTCTCGGTCTTCTCGGCTTGTACGCGAGTAAGTTTGGCGACGATCGTTTCGTCGAGAAGCTTCTGGTTATCCCCAAACTGGATCTGCGATTGTAATTTCTTGCCTAGCTGCTGAGCCGCCAATTACGGCACCGCTAGAGCAGAAGGATTAGAGATGTTGTCGCGGCAGCGACGCAATGGCCGGACGTCTTCCTCGACGCCAGGGCCTTTCCAGTTTAGGACTTCATTTTTCGGGATTTAAATTTCTCATCAGCGAATGTCGATTTTTTCCGTCGCCAACGCGGAGCTGATTGCAATCGCTAGCTCGCTGCGGATCTGCATCCACCGTTCGCTGTGGTCGGTCCAGGCCCGTAACTCAAGGCCGAGTGAATCGGCACCAAGCTTGACGACCAGCGCCTGCGGCGGAGGATCACCCGTAACGAGAGGATGGCGGGCTGCCGTCTGCTCTAAAAGCGCGATCGCGCGTCGAGGATCGGTCCCCTGGGCGACTGCGATAGCGAGTTCGATACCGTGTTGCCGGCTCGAAAGCGTCCAATTGATCAGACGTTCGGAAATTAATTTTCCGTTGGGCATGATGATTTCGGAACCGTTTGTTGTGCGAATGATGCTGGCACGAATGCCGATTCGTTCCACCACGCCGGAGGCATCCTCGATCTGAACCACGTCGCCGATATTGATCGGTCGCTCAAACAATAAAATCAAGCCCGAGATAAAATTGTTGAAGATGTTCTGTAAGCCGAAACCGACGCCGACGCTGAATGCCCCGGCGAGAATCGTGACTCGGGTCATGTCGAAACCCAAGGCCGCCACCCCGAGGAAAAATCCGACGACTAAGATTAGATAATGCAGCATGTTCGAGATCGCGTACGACAGACCGCGCTTAAGACGAACCCGGGGATAAACGTCCTCGTCCAGCAGGAAACGAACGAACCGCGAAACAAGAAAGGCGGCCCAGACGGTGATTCCGAAAGCCAGCACATCGCCCAGTGAGACATGAATGGAGCCGACGCCGAGCTCTGCCGTCAGGAACTGGCCGACAGCGTCGAACAGTGGGTCGCGTAGCAAAAGCCGTTGCAGCACGGCCAGGGCCCACAAGAGAACTCCGAGGGTCTGCAGTGCTCGGCGGACACGATGATGCAACAGACGTCGATACCTGCTGACAATGCCGAGCACCGCAAATGGACGCAAGCTCAGGGCGATCATGGCAAGTCCGTCGAAAACCTCGACCAGAGCATACAGAATCAGCGCGAGGTAACTGCTGTCGAGTAGCCCGTTGCCAAGCAAATTGGCCAAAGTCACGTAGCCAAAGCCATTCGCTATGAACGCAGCCGAGGAAATTATCAACCCAACGTAACCGGCGATCTTGAACATCTTGCGCGAGTGCGCTTCGTCTGAAGTTGAGCGCGGCGGGCGGCCAGCGGACCGGACGAGCCAGACCGAAAATACCATGGCCGCGAGCATTTCGGCCAAGAATAGCAAGCGCGGCAAAAACTGCACCGCCGCGGTAACTGATCGGAGTTGGTCGAGGAAAAATAGCGCGATCAGCGGGTACAGTATCGGATAGAGATCCGATGTGATGAGTCGGCGAAGGATGACAACGCTCGGAATGAGCGCAAGCGCGCCGAGCAAGGCCCACAATAGACGTGGTGCTTGCGGATAGATCCAGCGGCTACCGAGAAGCGACAAGATGAGCGCGGCGGCAATCGGCATTTCGAACACCAAAGACGCGCGAGAGAGACCAGTTTCCTCAGCCGACAACCCGCGCACACGCCGGCGTGTCCAAAAAAGCGCGATAGCCAATGTGATGAAGACGACGACGACGAGCACAAATCGCATTGCCTGCCGCTGAGCATATGCGGCCAATGCCATCCATTGTGTAGAAAACGAACTCAGACTTTCGTCCTGAAGTTCTTGCGCCATGCGGGAGCGTACCGTCAGACTCCAGATCGGTGGGCTATCCCGGAAGAACATGCGATTTAGTGCATTGTCGCGCGCCTGAGCGACCAACAGGAGCGCGTCGGCGATCCGAGAATCCTGCACGCCAACTCGGTTTTGCATTGTCAATGCGCGCGCCCGTTGCTTCTCAACCGCCTCACGCGCTTGCCTGATCTCGGTGATAACAGTCTGGATTCGGCCAAGAACGTCCGTAGGTGCGCTCGAATCCTTGGCGGTAACAAAGGTCTGATCCCACGTCCTTCCGAGATCATCGAGCCGAGCGATATAGCGTTCGAGCTCGTTTACCCGAACTGTCAGCTCCCTGTTTAAGCCCGACAGCTCGCGTCGCAGTCGGCTCCACTCGCCTTCAAGACTGCGCAGCATTTCGATAGAAGGACTTTGAGCAACGATCTTCCGGCTCTCACGCAGGCGCGCGTCGATCTCACGAGCAATCGCGGGCAGTTGTTGTGCCACCGTTTCCGTGCTTCGGTCCGACGACAATTCAGCTTGTATATCGCGGTTGACCGCGGACACCGATTCGGCCTCCGTAGCGACATCTGCAAGCGGGATCGGCGCCGGTGCCGCTTTTTCAGCCGATGTCGAAGCAGATGCCGGTCCTGGCTGTCCATGTGCCAGACCGGCCGTGACAACGATCGCAACGACCACCACCCAGCCCCACAACTGCACAAGCTCCCAACCCATCAGTCTGAGGCGTCTGGTATGCTCTTGTACTGGGCCCGGGACGCTCAGTGATGGACAGACGTTGCACCGCGGTTTGCGAAAGGCGCAGCCAATCCACCCCCAAACGCCATCGTTGAGTCGAAAGACTTTCCACAAATCCGCTGATGGTTTGAACTGCGCGCGGCGGCCGCCCATGAATTTAGAGCTAACAGAAACGGTATCGCCTTTGAAGTCTGTGTTGTTAGTTCCTTGTGTCGTCTATCTGGCCACAGTGAATATGGATTCGGAGATCTCACCGAAGAGGCGCGGAGGACGCGGAACTCCGAGAGCTCTACGTCGCTGTGGCGAAGACGCATTCGAATTATTCACCGCTGAGGCGCGAGCTACGGGAGCCGAGAAAAATGTAGCTCTTATTTCGTAACGGGATTGACATCACCGCGAATAACACGTACGTTAAATCATCTTCTTCAGTATAGGGCCTTCTGAGGAAAGCAAAAATTTGAAGGCCTTTTGTCAGTCTCTCTCCTTGCGAAGCAGCCTCTAAATGACAATCCGACCAGAGCGTGGTCTTAGTGTTCAGTTAGCCCATGTTCTAGCCCATTTGCAGTCAGGTTCTCAGGGTCAAAGACAATAACAGTCTCTTTTAGGAGGAGAACATGGGTAGTAAATTATATGTGGGTGGTTTGCCTTATTCCGTAACGGAAGGCCGTTTACAGGAACTTTTCTCGGCGCACGGCACGGTGGAATCTGCGAACGTAATCTCGGATAAGTTCACGGGTCAATCACGAGGCTTCGGCTTTGTTGAAATGAGCTCCGGCAGCGAGGCCCAAAGCGCTATCTCGGCGCTGAACGGCACGCAATTCGATGGTCGAACTCTGACGGTTAACGAGGCTAAGCCGATGGCGAAGCGGGATAACTTCGGAGGTGGTGGCGGAGGGCGTGGTGAGCGCAACGGCGGCGGCCGTAACCGCTGGTAGTTTTCTCGTTACATAAGTAACTGGATGAGGGGAGTAACAGGTCGGGTTGGCCCCCTCTCTTTTTTGTCTGAAAACAGTTGACCACGAGAACAATTCTACCGCCGGTAATAGCCGTAGCGGTCATAATAGCGGCTGGCACCCCAATCGTCGCGGCGTCTTTCGTAAGCGCGGCCATCGCGGAATCCCTCGCGGTATGACCCGGAGCTGCTGCTGTAACCGTAGTCGCGGTGGTCATCGTACGAGCCGTAGTGGCAACCCCCGACCAAACCCATTAGGCCGACCAGCATGGAAATAGCCAGGAAATTTTTCGCCTTCATTCGCCGTACTCCTTCCTCGTGAGTTAGACGGATGAAGGGTAAAAAACGCAACAGAGAATAAAATCCGACTTTCCATCATTTAAGCGAATCCTGACAGTGTTTCATTTGTGAGATTGTCAGCTTAAGACAAGAGTTCACGAGCCTTTATTTTCACGTTCTCTGCCATGAAGAGAAATCGGAGATTTCACCGCTGAGGCACAGAGGGGGTAGAGCGCAGACAGGGACTCTATCGTCTTTGTGGTAAAAGAATTCGGAATCTCACCGAAGAGTCGCGAAGGGGGCAAGGGTAGCAATGAAGCTCTGGAACTCTTTGTTTCTGTCGTGAGGTCGACAGACGACCAGAGACCGGCAACTTTAGACCGCTCTCCCGTCCCGGGTCGTCCGTCCGCATCTTAACTACGGAGGGTGCGGAGGACGCCGCGCAATAAATGAAGAGGTTAGGGTGGGGAGTTTAGTTTGGTGACTCGCTTGCTTTCTTCTTAGCGGGTTCGAGCACGCTGTCGATCCGTGCCTCTGCTGCACTTTTGCTTTCGTCCATTACTTCCGAGATCTCGCATATCAGCAGTTTTCTCGCGCGATACAGCGTCTCCCGTTCGTGTGGTGCGAGGGTCTTGGTGCCACTTAACTGAGTCAGTGAACCGATCATCTGGGCCAGGTCGAATATGGATCCCGAGCTGAATAGTTTCGCATTGTCGAGCTCGCGCTGGCGCCAGTTTTTGGCCGTCATGCGATCTTTTGTTATTCGGCCCTGCGGCTTGAGGTGGCCGAGCAGCTCGGGAATTTCAGATCGGTCGAGTAAGGCTCGCGTGTTCAGAGCGCGAAAGTTATCGACGGGCACAAACAACTCGGCTCCGCTGTCGTCCAGTAGAGCCAATCGCCAAAAACTCGTCGACATTCCACACACCACCTTCCGGACGACACCACCAATACGGCAGGGGCCACGACCCGGATAGACAACTTTATCGCCAACAGTCAACGTCATTCGAATCCCCATTTCTGCTGGATCTCGGGTGATGTGAATCTTTCCAGCTTGTTGGTGCCAATATTTTCCAAGTGCCTAACTAAAATCCGACCGTGCCGGATTTTTATGCCCACCGACGACCGCCGGCAAATTAAACTTACGCTCGTCCGACATTTAAGGAGTCTGCGGAAAGCGCGCCAGATACTCAGGCGAGAAGCAGAAGAAATTCGCTACGATCCTCGATCGTGTTCTCACTATAGCACGTCTGATGGGAACAAGATACGACTCGTGAGGTCTGCGCCCTTAGCGATCTTGGTTGGTACGAACGCATAGGAGCGTCTCACCGCTGGGTTTCTCAAATCGCTTCATGACCGCACGCCCGTTATCTTCGCCCCGCAACACGAGGAATAATGTGCCGCAGATTTCGAGCAAGTCCGCTAGACGCTCAGGCAATGACCGGTGAAGCTAATGAACCGCGTTGACTTCTCAACGTTCGTTAATTCCCGCCGCGAATGATAGTATCGAATAGATTCAAGCCTGTAGCGAAACGAAACGTCGAGCCGTACTGCCCAGTTTGTCGAGACGGGACGGGCGCTAGAAAGGACGAAGACAATGAAACGGTACAAAGGCCATCCTATTTATGGAGTAGCCGTTCCCGGACTTGACCACGGCTGGTGCTCGCGCGGGCTGGTATTTGATCGGGACCTTACCCAGACAATAGAGATTAAACGGATCCAGAGTCCCACAGATTTAATTTTTAAGGCAAGGCGACGAGCGGAGGAACATGGACTCAAATTATGCAGAGACTGGATTGATGAGCAGACTTCCGCCGCGATCTGAAGGATCGTCGTCAAATGCGATTGCGGGTTCGATTCAGGCCATAGCGCCGGGCGTGACTGGCCAAATATGCGCGGGGAAAGTATTAGGGAACGTTGACGGGTCAGCGCTGCAAACTTGCCGGTATGGATTGGCGCCTGGCTTTACACAGGTAGTGGAAGAGGTATCGGCGATCAGGTGTGCACTCTCGAAGAAATCACTGTACTGTTGGCAAAGGACGGAAAAGCGGCTCTTTAACCCCTAGAAGAGGATTTTATGAACGAATATGAAAATTGGAAAATTCTTCAAATCATTCCGGCGCAGGGAGGTTGGAAAGCCATTCATTGCCGGGAATCGGAAAATAAGGAAATAGAGATTTCCAATCGCTCCATAATTTGTTGGGCGCTTGTCGAAGCTGTCGGAGAGACCGCCGGCGTGCAAACACAAGTACGAGGCATCGTCCAGCAGTCAAACGACTTGGCAGTTGTAGAGGATTTAATTCGCACGGACAAGGTTTGGGAAGACGGCACGGATCGAAACGAATATTTGCTTGGATACAATGATCCAGACGCACATAAAGAATCTGATTATTGGCTCAAGCGAGCCAACCATCGGCTTAGAACAGAAAAACAAAAAAGATTAGAGAAGAACAACGGGAAACAGCCTGTTTCTCCCGCTGCTATCGAATAAGACCGCGCTAAAATCAATTCTTGCTGAGAGTTGACGCCTTAGTGATATAGCGGCTTCGCGAAGAATCGCAACGCCACGGAGCTGGTTCGGGGATTCGGGGTGAACATCTTGATCAGCGTCTCTGAGGTGAAGGAGAAGCAGCAGCCGGTTTGATAATCAACTTGTGGCTGGCAATCATTCTTTCAGCATGTGGAACCTCGGTGTATTAAAGGCTTACAGGTTTATGTGGCACTAGATCCTTCGTTTCCCCCGGAAAGGATCAAGTACATTCTTGAAGATTCCGACACCGGGTTGGTCGTTACAAACGATCGTAATCTGGCTCTTGTTAAAAAGCTGACCAACGGTAGTCGTGGATTGCTTAATGTCAATGAAATCGTTGACTCAATTTGCTGCGAAATCCTGGCCTTACTGTATCCCTAGATGACTTTGCCCACCTCCGCTACACTTCCGGCTCCACGGGGCAACCGAAGGGTGCTGTTAAAGCCCATCGAAACACTGGCCGCAGTGCGGACGAAATACCCATTTTCTTTGATGACAGATTAACCCTTTTGCATTCTCTTAGTTTCGGATCATCATCAGACCACCTGTTTTCATCGTTGCTTAACGGAGCTTCCCTCTTCCCATTCGATATCAAATCCGAGGGCGTCCATCGTTTAGCGAGCTGGTTGAGGAAGGAGCATATTACGATGTGCCATCTATCACCGGCTCTATTTCGCCAGCTCGCCAATGTACTTTCCGGTCCCGAGCAGCTTCCGAGGCTGCGCATGATCCGCTGTCTGGAGCGCCCATCACTCAACTGGACTTTGACCTTTACAAAAAGACCTTTTCATCGCGGACTTTTTTAAAAATCGGCATGGGTTAGACGGAAGCGGGACGAATTTGCTCGGCCATACTAGATCCGACGTTCCCGTTTCCGAAAGAGGGCAGCGCCGCCGGATATCCCCGCCGAGGCAAAAAGACCCTTTTATTGGATGAAGACGGCCACGAAGTTGGACCAAACCAAGTCGGCGAGATTGCCGTCAAAGGCCGTGGTTTGGCGACGGGAGTGAAGGAAAGTTCGATTTGAGGGCCGTCCGCGCATCATCCCCTATGTTACGGTGAAGAGTCGTTCGGTATCTAAGGTCTTGTTTCCTTCGCAGAGAATCAGTGGTCTCGCATGTATCACCCGATGCTCTTCGATTTCAGAAAGCGTTGTCGTGCTAAATTCATCCTCGAAGGCGCGCTGGCGATGAAAAACAACGTCTACAAAGTCGGTATGGAACGTCGCTGATTGAGCGCGCGCTGCTGGTCAGTGCTTGAAATTCGAGCTCGCCTCAGCTCTAGTCGGCCGCAGTCAATAAATCTGTTTTTTTGGCGTTCTGCTTGACCTTACAGGGTAAAGCAGAGTTTATGAAATTCCATCAGGTTAGGTAAAATCGCAGCAAACGGTCAACGCGCGGCGTTGATGGAGACAAAATCAACAGGTAAACTGCAAATTGTGAGTGCCAAAGAAATCAAAAAATCAGGTGCGAAGTCAACCCGTAACGCGGTGCCACCGGCGAAAACAGACTCGCACAAAGTGCTATTGCTCGACGGCCACTCGTTGGCCTTCCGAGCTTTTTTTGCCTTGCCCGATACTCTCGTCACGTCGTCCGGCCAGGTCACCAACGCGGTCTACGGCTTTACCGCGATGCTCATCAAGCTTCTTGCCGATGAGCGACCCCAGGGCGTGGTCGTTTGTTTCGATAAGGGGGTGCCGCAGTTTCGCGTCGACCGCTACGCGGAATACAAGGCGGGGCGAGCGGCAACTCCCGACTTGTTTAAGCAGCAGCTGCCGTTGATCCGCGAAGTGCTGGAGAGCCTGCGGATTCCGATGGTCGAATTAGACGGCTATGAAGCTGACGATCTGCTGGCGACCTTGACCAAGCACGGTCGAGAAGAGGGTTGTGAGGTCATTATCGTCACCGGCGACCGCGATATTCTTCAACTGGTTCGCGACGGCGTCTCCGTCATTATGACTCGGCGGGGCATCTCCGATGTTATCCGTTACGATGCTCCCGCTGTACTAGAGCGCTACGGTGTCTCGCCTGAGAAGTGGATTGACTTCGTCGCGCTCAAGGGCGAAACCTCGGACAACTTACCTGGAGTGCCCGGTGTCGGTGACAAAACCGCCGCGCAGCTGATCAATAAATACGGCGATATCGAGCAAGTCATCGCCCATGCCGACGAGCTTACGCCAAAACTGCGCGAGGCGATCAAGGAACGGGCCAATCAAGTCCGTATCAACAAAGAGCTCGGGCATTTGCTCGACGACGTCCATTTGGATCTCGATCCAGGGAAACTTCGCCTCGAGGCGTGGGATGACGAAGCGGTGCGCAATCTCTTCATCTCACTCGAATTTCGTAGCCTCCACGAACGTCTCAAAGAGGTCAAATTTCATGCTGCTGCGGCGCCACCCGCGCTCGAATTGGGCTCGATCGCGGAATTTGTCTCGGAGACGGAGCTGCGTCAGGGCGAAGCCGTAGCCTTTGCATGGAACGAAAACTGGCTAGCGCTGAGTGATGGAGCCGGCGAGGCGCACGTGCTGCCTTTTGACCAAGCCATGCGCCGGCTTGCCGGTTGTCTGAAAGATCCCAATCGGGGGAAGATCGCCCATGACGCCAAGCCACTTTACCGCTCGGCCCTCAACACCGGCGTCGAAATCGACGGGCTCTATTGTGACACGAAAATCGCCGCCTATCTTCTCGAGCCCGGTGCCTCATCGGGGTACACCGTGAGCGATACGGTCGGTCGTTACCTCGGAGTTTCGATTGACGCAGAGAAAAGCGAGCCACAAGCCGGTGAGCAGGTTAGTTTGTCTTTTGCCGCCGACGACAAACAAAGTGTTTGCCGACAGGCCGTTGCCCTCCGCGCCGTCGCTCCGGTCGTCGAGGAACACCTCCGTAATCAAGGCATCTGGGAACTCGCGACCACCTTGGAATTTCCTTTGATCCAAGTGCTCGCACGCATGGAGCATAACGGAATTCTCGTCGATCGTGGCTATCTCGAGAAGCTAGATGCTGACTTCGGGCAAAAAACGATAACTCTGGAGCGCACGATTCAGCAACTCGCAGGAGAGGAATTCAACGTAAACTCCAATCTGCAGCTTCAGCGCATTCTCTTTGAAAAGTTGGCTTTGCCAAAAACTCGTAGAATCAAGACCGGTTATTCCACCGATGCCGCGGAGTTGGAGAAGCTCGCCGGCAGCCATCCGATCGTCGCCTCGTTGCTCGAATATCGCGAGGTCTCGAAGCTGAAGAACGGCTTTAGCGAAATGCTGCTGGCGCTCATCGACCCGCAGAGCCAGCGAATCCATACGACCTACGAGCAGACTACGGCGGCGACCGGGCGTTTGTCATCGACGGCGCCCAACTTGCAAAACATTCCGATTCGCGGCGAACTCGGCCGCCAAATCCGCCGCGCTTTCATTGCGCCGTCGGGTCACGTGTTGCTGTCGGCGGACTACTCACAGATCGAGCTCCGGGTGCTCGCACATCTTTGCGAGGATGAGACCTTTTGCCAGGCGTTTGCGCAGGGACACGACTTTCATGCCACCATCGCCGCGAAGGTTTACGGCGTCGGTTCGAACGATGTGACCTCAGTCATGCGAGATCAGGTCAAACAGTTCTCCTATGGCATTGCTTACGGCATGTCGACCTACGGAGTCTCGCAGCGGCTCGGCGTCGAAATGGATGAAGCGGCGAGTTTTGTCGAAACTTACTACGCGCAATTTCCCAAAGTGAGGGAGTTTCTTACAGCGCAAGTGGAGAAGGCAAAGATCGATGGCTTCACCACCACGATGTTCGGACGCCGCCGCTATCTGCCGGAACTGCTTTCCTCCAACTACCGCCTCCGCACACTAGGGGAGCGCATGGCGCTCAACGCGCCGATTCAGGGAAGCGCCGCCGATATTCTCAAGAAGGCGATGATCGGCGTCGACGCTGCCTTGCGCAGAGAGCCGGTTGCCAAAATGCTCCTCACTGTCCACGATGAACTGGTTTTCGAGGTGCCCACGGACAAGTTGGAGCAGGCACAGGCGTTAATTGAAAGAGAAATGACCCAAGCCGCCAATCTCCGCTGTGGCTTGGCCGTAGAAGTGCACACTGGACCCAATTGGGCCGAAGCACATGCGTGAGGCGCTTCGCAAGTAGGCATTTCCACCTCTATGACGGAAGCGTAGAGGACCCGAAAGAGAAGAATTGATATAACCTCCCGAATTCCGCGACTCCGCAGTGAAACGAGAGGCAGGTTTCTCACCGCTAGGCGCGAATCGCGTCTGTGATTACTTTCCTGTATTGACTAACTGGATACAGTCACCCTGGTTCTTGAAGGCTTTAGGAAAGTCGAATTCCGACCAGCCACCTTTCTTGCATTGATTCTTATCGGTCGGAGGTCCTACCAACGGCTCGCGTAGATGAAGTCGTCCATCACAACCACATCCACCGAAGCGCTCTCGTTTGGTCCAGGTGCCGTATTACCGCTGGTGATACGGACGAGCGCGATTCGCTCACTGGTAAACAAGACCCCGACGAACGAAAGGCCGTTATTTGCCGGTGGGACGAAAACTTTCCCAAGCGACTCGGCTTCGGGCCCGAAATATTCGACGGAGGTGCTGTTGGGTAGATCGACATCAGCGAACACTGCGCCGAAGGCATTAACAGTCGCGGGGATTTCGGTACCGGGTCTGAAGAAGTGCACGTCTGTTACGTTGCTGCCCACAGCCGAGAACAGCCGCAAGGGACTGAATGTTGTAAAGAGGGTACTATAGGTAGCGTTATTGAACGTCGTTGCGACTCCGGAAGGCGGAGCTTGTACGAAACCTGTTCCGGGAGTAGTAAAGAGAGCGCCGCGAGTCAACTGGAAACTGTGAACGGCGTGGGCGCCGGACTCGTTGTTGAGTTGTTGCCGCCGCCGTCCCAGTTAATTTCGCGCCATCCGCTGGTAAGGGGTCCTGCGGCGTTGCCGTTGTTGGGAGACCCTATGGCATTGCGGAAAGCATCGACCACGGGCTTGATAGAGTTTGCGTCAATTCCGGCCGCCGAGTACCCAATGAACTCTTGCGCGAAGATCCCGCTCGCACTAATAAAAAGAAAATAACCGGCAATCACGAGCGCCAGGAAGTTGATGATAACTTTGCTAGTCGTGCGTCGCCTAAGATGCTCCTTTCGGGGTGATTCCCCAGATGCGGGGAGGATAAGTAATACAAAGCAGCAGATGAAGTCAACAAGACGCAAGGGAGGTATCCATGCCGCTTAACGCGCTAGCCCTTTACGCCTTCGTTCGGGTCCTTTTGGTTGGCGTATTCCTAATTTCGACTGCGGGAGCGGCATTCTCCCAATCGGACTTCTACAAAGGGAAAACAATCAAAATGATTCGCGGCGGCGGGCCCGGTGGTTCCGGTGAGTTCCAGACCAGAGCACTTATGAAGTTTCTCGAAAAGTATATTCCCGGCCAACCGAAATTAATGCTTGAGTACATAGAAGGCGCCGCCGGCAGGAAAGCGACAAACGTTATTTATAGTTCCACCCGTCCCGATGGACTGACGATAGGATCGATCGGCGCAGGATTGGTGGTCGGGCCGATCTTGGGCCTGCCCGGTAGCGCCTATGATCTCGATAAACTGATTTACTTGGGCTCGACGGACAGCGGCGACCCCTACGTGTTCTACACGAAGGCGAGTGTGGGATTGGATAGCCTCGAGAAGTTGAGAGTTGCAAGCGGCCTCAGGTTGGGCGCTCACTCGGTCGGCCATCCGGTCTATGTCACAGCGCGCTTCGTCGCGTATTTGCTTAATTTGAAAGAGCCAAAGTTTGTGACCGGTTTTACCGGGCCGGAAATTTATCTGGCGATTACGCGTGGCGAGCTGGACGCTCATGCGACTGGCGCGGCCCGATTCGTTGTCGAGAACCGTGAGTGGATCGAAAAGAAGCTGGTCCACTTCCATACTACGCTCACGGTTCCGAAGGGTCGTCATCACCCGTCATTTGCGCACCTGCCCGAACTCGGGAGCTTTGCCAAATCCGAGAGGGAAAGAAAACTACTGGACATGTTTCGCGCCTTTCAGTATCCGCGCTGGCCCTACATCTTCCCGCCGGGAACGCCCAAGGAGCGTGTCCAGGTCATCCGGGACGCCATGCGCAAGGCATTTGCAGATCCGAAGTTTCCCGGAGAGTTTAACAAGCTCATGGGCGATGATCCTGCGCCCCTTGGAGGCGAAGAACTGGAGCGGGCAATCAAAGAGTTGCCCCGCGATCACGAAGTAGTTGAGCTATATAAAAAGCTTGCCGGCGCAGATCCCTTTCCGGCGCGATGAACGCTGTGTCTCTGGGGTAAACCAGAGATCTGGGATCTCACCCGCGGAGGCGCCGAGGAAGCCGACATAGAAATATTGGGAGACGAGAGGGAAGGTTAGTTGCACAAAGTAACGAGATCGTCGATACCGTGATGAGGGACAGTTAATTGCGTCAATCATTTGCCGTCTGCGTATCGATCCAAGATTTCGTAATGGCTAGCTCGACGAGGGCACGCGATGAACAGCACATATGACGAAGTCTATAAGCGATGGCTAGACGAACCGGAAAATTTCTGGGCGGAAGCCGCTGAAGCGGTTCATTGGTACAAAAAATGGGACAGGGTGCTTGATACGTCGCGACCTCCGTTCTATCGCTGGTTCACCGGAGGGTTAGTGAATAGTTGCTACAATGCCCTTGATCGGCACGTAGAAAGCGGTCGAGCGAACCAGCCGGCGCTTATTTACGATAGCCCTGTCACGGGAACTGTGAAGACGTTCACCTATCGCGAATTGCTCGATCAAGCGGCGCGCTTTGCCGGCGTGCTCATGAGGCAAGCGGTTCAGAAAGGTGATCGGGTGATCATCTACATGCCCATGGTGCCGGAGGCGATCATTGCAATGCTGGCGTGTGCTCGCATTGGCGCGATCCACTCGGTGGTTTTCGGCGGCTTTGCCGCCAATGAGCTAGCCAGCCGAATTAGTGATGCGCGACCGAAGGTGATCGTTTCCGCTTCCTGCGGTATTGAAGTTGACCGCGTCATTCCCTACAAGCCGCTGCTCGACAAGGCAATCGAACTTGCTTCTGTCAAACCGGGGCGATGCATTATTCTCCAACGTCCCCAGGAAAGAGCGACGATGATCGGCGGACGCGATCTCGACTGGTCGGAGCAAATGGCCAACTCGCAGCCGGCCGACTGCGTTCCGGTCGCCGCCACTGATCCGCTGTACATTCTTTATACTTCCGGCACCACGGGAATGCCCAAAGGGATCGTGCGCGATAATGGCGGCCATCTCGTGGCGCTCAAATGGAGCATGCAGCACATTTACGGAGTGGAGCCCGGTGAAGTCTATTGGGCAGCCTCAGATGTAGGATGGGTGGTCGGCCACTCTTATATAATTTATGCACCCTTGTTCAATGGGAATACGACGGTGCTTTACGAGGGAAAACCAGTCGGCACTCCTGATGCGGGCGCCTTCTGGCGGGTGGTCTCTCAGCATGGCGTGAGAGTCTTGTTTACAGCGCCTACGGCATTTCGCGCGATCAAGCGCGAAGATCCCAACGGCGATTACATGCGCAAGTATGATTTGAGCGATTTCCGTACGCTATTTCTCGCCGGTGAGCGGTGTGATCCCGATACGCTCGCATGGGCAGAAAAGCACCTCGGCGTGCCAGTGATCGATCACTGGTGGCAAACCGAAACGGGCTGGCCCATCGGAGCGAATTGTGTTGGCTTGGGAATGCTTTCCGTGAAGCCAGGCTCATGCACAAAGCCCGTGCCCGGTTATGATGTCCGCGTGCTCGGAGATGATGGAAACGAGCTACCCTCAGATCAAATCGGCAGCCTCGTGATCAAGCTCCCTTTGCCGCCCGGTTGTCTGCCGACGTTGTGGAACAACGATGACGGCTATCGAAAGTCCTATCTCGGCACTTTTCCCAGCTACTATCTAACCGCGGACGCCGGCTACAAGGATAAAGATGGCTTCCTTTGGGTCATGACCCGCACGGACGACATCATCAATGTTGCCGGGCATCGTCTCTCCACCGGCGCGCTGGAAGAGGTGCTGGCTTCTCATCCTGATGTGGCCGAATGCGCTGTGTTGGGCGTCGCAGATGAGATCAAAGGAGAAGTGCCGCTTGGTCTTGTCGTGCTCAAGGCGGGTGTGAGGCGATCAGCCGGTGAGATCGTCACCGACTTGGTTCAGATGGTGCGCGAAAGGATCGGCCCGGTGGCTTCTTTCAGAGTCGCGGCCGTCGTGAAGCGGCTGCCCAAGACTCGCTCAGGTAAAATTCTGCGTGGCACCATCAAGAAGATTGCTGACGGTGTCGAATACCGGGTTCCACCGACCATTGACGATCCCCTGATCCTCGACGAAATCACCGCTGACTTGTCGGCGCTAGGCTATCCCGCAGGCGGTGCACCACGGGCTAACTCCGTGGTCGCCCCGAACTCGCCGCAGACGTAGGCTTGTTGAGATCGTGTGATCACGGAATTTGTTTGATCGCAATCTTTTAACAGCGACCGATACGCAAATTGGGCCGCGCGGCACAGTAGAGAATCTCGTCATTGATCCTGGAGCGAGCAAAAAAATAACTTAAAGGGGCTGCAATCATGGCGAGATACGGCAAAAAAGCATCACAGAAAGTGCAGCGAGCAATGCGCGAGCGCAGAGAGGAACTTTAAAAAGCGGTCGTTCAGGAAAAACGGAGAAGAGCGCAAGCAAGCCATTGCAATTGGATTGTCGGAGGCTCGCCGCGCGGGCGAAAAAGTTCCGCGGAAGAAGTCCAAAAAAAAATAGCATTCAGGTTGTTAGCGGAAGCCGACTAATCGTGGCGATGGTCGAGCCGAGAATTCCGACCAAGGAATCGGTTTCATTGGACGGTCACCGCAGAGGCGCAGAGGTTGGCGAGAGAGCGGGGTTCATAGGTCTCTTCTTAAGCTGCTCATTTAATCGGAATGATTCCACGGCTCGCGAGGATTTTGTGCCCTTTCGGCGCGACATAGTCCAAAAACGCTTGGCCAATCCTTGAGGCGCGCCCAAAGTTACGACTCCAGTATAGAATTTGTACTTGCCGTGCTGCACCGTTGCGGGGCTCGGCTCGGCGACACGCCGTCAACCGCGATTGTTTTCGCGTTTTGCCGCTCGGCTATATCTGCATCCACATTGATTATGCCGACGGTATTATCACGTTTATCGAGGGCCTCGAACATCTCGGTTCCTCGAAGCAGCGCGATTGCATCGGGTGTGATTCGAAGATTCTTGAAACAAGCCATCTTTTCTCGGAACACCCGGGTGTTAGCATTGTCTCTTTTGCGGGTTAACACTACGATCTAGCATCGTTGCCGTCAACTTCCTTCAAGGATGTGATTTTCCCGCTGAAAATATCGCAGACTTGAGCTTCGCTCAGACCGTTGACAGGAACCGATCTGTGCAGCGCCACGCCCGCCGGCGTCCGACCCAAGGCTTTGTACACGAGCTTTTCCCTATCCGGGCCCTTTGGCTCGTCCGTTACCAGGCCTATATTGACTCGGCCGATCTTTGTTCCTTCAATGCCGCCTGTGTTGCTCATGCTTTCCTGCAACACCGTGATCGACTCTGACGGATGCTTGGCCATATAGGCTTTGGCTAACTCTGTCATCTCCTCAACCAGGGACGCGATCCTCCGATAATAACCTTTTCCTCAGCCTCCAGAGCCCCAACACCCATGAAGAACAAGAATATCGCGCGCCCGGCGACTGTTTTCATTTGCTTATCCACCCATTATTTTCTGTCATTGGCAGCTATCTATTTCGATGGGTCGATTTCAGGACATCTTCAAGCCGGTTTGTTATGTCTTTCACTAAACGCATCGGATTATCGCTGGGTTTCTTTAACTGCCTGCCGACAGAGTGGAGGGCATTGTTGCCCAATAACGACCAAAATTTTACCTCGAAGCTTCTATGAACTCCCGGGGCACGGAGGATGTGACGAAAAGTTTTAAGGAGAAATGCTTGGGGCACTCCGTGTCTCTGTAGCGAAAAGTATTCGGCTGTCACCGCGACGGCGCTGAGGTCGCCAAGAGGGGAGTGTTGAAAGAAAGCCTGTGTTTACTCTGGGTCTCTGTGGTGAAAGAATCCGAGATCTGCGATAGATTAGAAGACATCCTCGTGAAGAGATAAATCCGAGAGATAGAAAATGAAAAACGAGCTGCTACGCTTATCGGCCGAACAATTTGTAGCCTTGATCCTGGACAATGAGGTGACGGTTGGGGAGTTTGTTACCAATCCACCGCTCTCCTGGAACCGTCTAATTCAGCGCAACGGACTCTTCCAAATCGCCGAAGGATATCCAACTATCCTGACGACAGTGCAAGCTAAGTTCGAGATGAAAAACTGGGACGAGGTATCTTCGACGGCCATTATGCGCGCATTAGCAGAGTTGGATGGAGCCGTGGATTATGTGCTCTTTGGAAACAACGCGGGCCAAGGGCTACTTTTGGCGCAACGCTTGGCGCCGAACTTGATCGCCAACCGAGCGGCGATCATCTACGCCAATAGTCTGCCGGAGCAAAGCGCCTACGAGAAACTCGGCTTCCAAGCCTTCTTTCGTCGGAGTGAGGCCGTCGGTCGTCTGGTCGATCTGGCGAAGGACTCAGGCCGGCCGCTAGCGCTGTGCTTCATTAATACGATTCAACACAATAAATACAACTATCACGATCCGTGAGCGAAGGACTCTCCTGACAGCTGAGTGCGGCCGTCTTGCATTCTATAGCTCAATGGATCGGTATTTATTGACTGCGAGGTCGAGGCGGGATGGCTTTCGGTGAATCGAAATTCCCAGGTGCCGTCTACGCGTCTTCACGCGAGACGGCACCTGGGAGGGTGGCCAACTAGAAATTATTGCTCGATCCGTAAAACCTGGCCATCCGCTCAGTATAGAATCGAGCCTTTCTCTATCTGCTCTTTACGGCGTTCATATTCTCTGCGGCTGATTCGCTCATGGCGATAGTCATCTTCGAGCCGGTCCATCTGTCGTTTTGCGTTAATCTCATAGCCGGCTCCAGTTGCCAAAGCGCCCGTAGCGGCTCCCGCCGCGAATTCGCATCCGCCCAGACCTAAACTGCCCAAGAGCAGTAGTGTAGCGAGCGTTCTCATGGCGTATCCTCCTCTCTATTTCCTCACTGGGAAAGGAGCAATGACCATACCAGTGATAAAGCTTCATAACGTCAATGAGTTGTAGAGAGTAGGCAAATCACTGCAATGCGTAAAAAAGTAGCGCGCGGGTAGAAATTACCCGCCAATATTTAGAGTCGTGAGTTTTTCCAAATGAAAGGTCGAATAGCTTTGCTCGGTGCGGCGCCTAGCGAGAAACGATAGAGATCGCTATCCAAACAATCTCCTGTTGACTTTCTTGCCGCGTCCTCATTATTCTGCCGCCGGTTTCCTTCCCATTGTCTCGCGGCAGAGCAACGATCGAAACTTTCCGCTAGCGTTGCTTCCGGGTGCAAGGAGTTATGAGGTGTCAAAACTGATCGCAGTCATCAGTCTCTCGTTGATTTTGGCGGGGTGCGCGCAGATGGCGGGGCAATCTACGTCTGGACTACTAGCCCCCGAGGCCAAGGACATGGTGCTGGTCGGCTTCAACGATTTGCAGAGTCGTTCGGCATATCAGCCGGTTATTCACCGGCAAGCTGATCGTTTCATCGCCTACATCGGTCATCACGGCGGCTCGGCGTTGAATCCTTTGACTGGTCGGATGGAAGCGAACGGTACGTCCATCATTGATGTGACCGATCCGCGCGCTCCAAAGTATCTGGCGCACTTTCCCGGCTCGGCTGCGGGCTCAGGCGAAGCTGGCGGGGCGCAAATGGTGCGCGTCTGCGATGGCAAAGATTTGCCGAAGGGCGATCCAAAAAAAACCTATCTGCTTCGCACTTTCGGCAATGACGCGCATGAGGTCGTGGATGTCAGCGATCCCGCCAAGCCGACATTACTGACCAAGGTGCTCTCTGGCTTAACCACGACACACAAGAATTGGTGGGAATGTGATACCGGCATCGCTTATCTCGTCTCCTATAAGAAAGATGAAGGCTGGCGCAGCCGCGGCGTTAAAATCTACGACTTGAGTGATCCGGCACGACCCCACTACATTCGTGACTACGGATTAATTGGGCAAGAGCCAGGGTCCAAAATCGAGCCAGTACCCCAGGCGCTGCACGGCCCGATTCGGCTCGGTAACCGAGTCTATTTCGGCTACGGCTCAAGCACTGCGGGAACGCTTCAGATCGTCGACCGGGAAAAACTGCTCAAAGGTAATCCCGCTTCCAAGGATCCCTTCGCCCCGTCAGCCGAGAATCTTCTGTATCCGCAAATTTCGAAACTCGAGCTCTATCCCAACACTGGCGCGCACACGACTTTTCCCGTACTCGGGATGACCGTGCCGGAATTTGCCAAGATGGAAAAAGGCAAAACTGCCGACTTCGTCGTGATCGTGACAGAATCAACCCAAAACGAATGCCGCGAGTACCGGCACCCGGTTTTTTTTGCCGATATCACTGACGAGAAGAGACCGTTCTCGATTTCGAATTTCGACGTGGTCGAGGCGAACGGCAATTTCTGCGCTCGCGGCGGTCGCTTCGGGGCTCACGCGAGCAACGAATCTTTCGCGCCGATTTATTATAAGCGATTGATCTTCGTCACCTATTTCAACGCCGGCGTGCGCGCCGTCGATATCCGCGACCCTTATCGTCCGAAAGAAGTCGGGTATTATATACCGGCGGTCACCGACAAAACTGACAAGCGCTGCGTGCCAGACCCAGGCGGCGGCGAGAGATGCAAAGTGGCGATACAAAGTAATAACGTTGAAGTCGATGAGCGCGGTTTTATTTACGTCGCCGATCGGGCCAACACTGGCTTGCATATTCTCGAACTCACCGGCGGAGCGCGGACGATCGCCAATTTTCCTTGAGAATCACGCTTCGGCGCCTGAATTAGGCCGTTGGAAAATCCACGGTCAGAGTCAACTGAGAAATATTTTGCAACTCGATTATTGTGAATTTCCTAGGATAAAATAAACGACGATTCGGATGGCGTGGCGAGTGACCGCTCGCGGTCGTGTTTTTTCGGCAAAATTCAGTGATCAGGAATCATAAAGCGGAGCACTAGGCTTCTACTCTGAAAAGCCGTCTTTCGTCGCCTTGGTTCCCCTTCCCCAAACATTGAGAACAAACAAGAGAAAAAATCATGCCAAGAATAGCTTTGGACTTAAACAAAGAAGCGGATCGTCAGAAGGTTAAGGGATAATGGCGCGTCGGTCGTGGTTGGAGAGCCCAATGAAGGGCTTGTGGCGCAGTTGCTGAATACTCCGGCGCGACTGGCCGAGTATGATGACTCGAAGTGGGAGGTATGCGACAACATTCGCCAGAGCATATCAAAGGGCTTTACATTTGCTTGGTATCGCATCGCTGTCGTATTACCTGCGGAGATTGACGGCATTCAGTTGACGAATTGCCGGGTCTATTTTGAGGTGAATGACAGGGTCGGCACCGGAGGATTCACTACTGAGGCAATGGCGGCAACTTTTCAGCCACATCCAATCGAGTTCTATGACGCCACAAGAACAGGCCCGGTCCTTTGGACCGAGCCTGTGTGAATAATATTCCCGCTATGCGCGATCAATGACGTTATCAATCGGAGTAGCGGTCGTTGTTATCGCGCCAGACCCGCGCGGTGCGGTTGTCGTAATAACGGTCCCGATAGCGCCAGCCATAACGACCGTCGTAATAACGACTGTCGTAATAGCGGTCGTAGCGCGGATCATAGCGGCGATCATAGTATCGGTCATAACGCCAGTCCCGCCGCGCATAATATTCTGGATAATCATACCCGTAGTAATAGCAGCCGCTCGCGAACGCCGTCATAATTGCTAGCAGCGCTATTCCTGCCATCGATCTAATTCTTGTTCGATTCATGGAAAATACTCCTTCCCGTAAATTCTCCACACATCTATACATTAGGCAATGCCTGTGCCAAGAAGCCTGGAAACCGGGGAAAGTTCCTGCTAAGAAAACACTGCTATTTCGCGGGAGAAGATTATTGGCTGTCGGCGTGTTGCAGTTCCCGGACAGCGCCAACGAATTATCAAAATGAAGAATGTCGGAGTTAATCGCACAGTCGTACGGAGTTTCGTGAGATAATTTCGAAAACGATCCCGGGGGGGGGCCATGGAAATCTTCGATATTCATCATCATCTCGGTTCATTGACGGGCGGAAGTCTACAGGAAGGAAATGACTGGCAGGACCGTGATTACACCAACCGTGTGCGGATCATGGAGGCGAACGGCGTGACGATGTCGGCAATCCTGGCCGCCACGGGTTATATCCAGGCGGACGGCATCAAGGACACGATGCGCTGCAACGATACGGTGGCCGGCTATCGCCGGCGTGACCGCAAACGCTTTCCGGTGGCCTGCGGCACGGTGGAACCGCTCCACGGCACGCGCTCGCTGGCCGAGTTGGAAAGAATTAAACATGAACTGCGGTTGGAGGGAGTCGTGTGGCATAGCCGGTTTCAGGGAGTGGCCGTCGATCATCAGCTGATGCGGCCGCTGCTCAAGAAGGTGAGTGAGTTGGGACTTGTGCCTTTGGTTCACACCAATGCGGAGTCCAACCTGGAAGCGGTGTGGCGATTGGAACGTTTGGCGGTGGAATTTCCAGAGCTCACTTTCGTCTCGATGGATGCCTTGACGACGAATGCGAATAGCCAGCTCGCATTGGACATCGCCAAGCGAACGTCGAATATTCTTTTCGACACGGCGCATGTACGCGGCTCGGCGTACATCCGACAATTTGTTGAGGCCGCGGGATCGCACCGGCTAGTTTTTGGTAGCCTGTTTTATTCGTATCCGCCGAGCTATGAACATTGTGCGACACTGGAAGAAGTAAAGGCGGCAAAGATCAGCGATACGGACAAGGCAAACATCCTCGCGTTGAACGCGAAAAGGCTCTTTGGACTGAATTAACCGCTCGCCGAAAACTCGGTTAGATTACCCACGGAGGCGCGCCCACGGAAGCAAAAAATGAAAACCCGATTGCGGATTTTGATGCTAAATTTTGTGGTCATTTTTATTGCCGGCAGCTCTCTCGACGCACCGGGCGAACAGGTGGCGATACTAAAAATAAACAAGGAATACGATAAAAGGACAGTGATAAAGAAATCGCTGGTTCCCAATGGCGGGAACGGCTTGTTTGCTGTCGTAAAAATCAAAAAAGGCGAAGTGATCGGTGAGTTGGGCGGGCGCCTGGTTGCGGACAACGACGAGTCGCTCGGCAATCACTACATCGCATCGATACCGAAATGCGCGTGGAAGGAATCGCATCCCTACAAATATATCGATAGCAAAGCTTACGGCGCCAACGTGAGCCGCATCAATTTCGCCCCCAGCAAGATCAACGGGATAGACACGAACTTCCAAAACGCAGCGGTCAAACAGCTTTGCACGCATCCTTATTTTGTATTTCTAGCGTTGAAGGATATTGAACCCGGCGCGGAGATTTGGGCCAGCTATGGCCCGCACTATGAGTACGACAAGTTCATGGGGGCTCCGGAAGTGCGAGATTTTTTCTGCGGTCTATTAAAATTAGACTGCCGTGAAAAATTCACTTATGCGTACTAGTGTCCTGAGTCAGAAGTTGATTTAAGAAGTCATTCGGCTTTTTCCGTCATGCCGGTGAAAACCGGCAGCCCCCCACTAAATCTCCCCCTTTGCTTTGCTAGGGGGAGACAAAGAGGGGGTTCTGGATTCCGGGTCGCGCTAGCTACCGCCAGCTTGCCCGGAATAACGCCAGAAATAATGTTTCACTGACCGCTATTCAGCCAGGGGTTTCTTGCCGTCCGGCACCGGCACATCGAAGGCATTGAGCGTCATCGCCACCATGACGTAGAAACCGATCCCGGCGACGAGTTCGACCATCTTTTCCTCTCCGAACATGGCCATTCCGCGGGTGTAGGTCGGCTCGGACAATGTGCGCGTGGTATTGAGCTCGAGCGTGACGTCGTAGACCAGGCGCTCGTCCGCGCGCGCGAAATTCGGTGTGCGCCGTTCGCGAATCGCTTCGACGATATCGGATGAGATGCCCTCTTTGACTGCATAAGGCTCGTGAATGAACCAGGCAAACTGCGCGGTCGCGAGCCGCGCCGAGACCAGGATCATCAACTGCACCAGCCGTCTTTCGAGCCTCACCCGTGATGCGAACATATCCTGGAGCTTAAGACAGCACTCCGCCAACTCGGGATTACGCAGCCAAATCGCAAAAGGACCACGCACGTGGCCGCGCACGCGTTTCACTTGGTCGTAAATTCGCCGTTGCTCCGGAGTCAGTTGTTTTTCGTCAATGTCTGGTAAGCGTGGCATTGTCGTATCCTTTCGCTTCTGCTATTTCCTCGATGACACTCGATCCCGTCTAGAGGATCCGGAGTTAGAAGTCAAAAGTAAAAGTGCAAAACAGTGAAACTACGGTTTTTGCCTGTTACCTTTGGCTCATCGTGACTTGCATTTTTGTTTCTGCAGATGTAAGCGATTGCAAAATTTGAGCGAATTATGAGCGGAGGACAAAGCAATGGCGCAAACAGCAACGAGTGATCAGAGCTGGGATCTGGAAGCGGATGTCGTAATTATCGGATCGGGGGCGGCGGGGCTGCCCGCGGCGATTAAGGCCGCGGATGGTGGGGCGTCGGTGATTGTTGTCGAGACCAATTATGATATCGGCGGACACGCAATCATCAGCGGCGGCAACGTGCCGTTGGGGGGCGGCACAAGCGCCCAGAAGAAATACGGCATACAGGATACCCCGGACACGGTCTTCTCTGATCTCACCGATTGGACCATCGTGCAGCCTAATGGTTGGCCGGATTACCGTTACAACGACCGTGCGGTCATGCGCGCATTTGCCGATCACTGCGCGCTGACCTATGAATTTCTCTTGGAAAACGGCGTGAAGTTTAAAGAAGTCGCGCCAGACAATCAGGGCGGACACAACTTGGGAAACTCGGCGCCGCGGGAAAATCATTGCTTTTGGACCAAAGGCGCCGGAGCAGAAAGTCCAAACAACCGAGCGGGAACCGGACTGATCAGACCGCTCGAGGCGAGCGCCCGCGCAAAGGGCGTGCAATTCTTGCTCAATTATAAGATGGCGACGATCGTTCGAGAGAAGCCCAGCGCGGGAAGAGTGATCGGCATCACCGCCGAGCACACACCGCGAATCTTGCCGGGCCAGTCGACGCCGTTAAAGAGCTTTCGCCACGACGGTAATATCGAGAGCACTCAACCGACGATGAATATACGCGCGAAAAAAGCGGTGATTGTCACGACCGGCGGCATGACCAGCAACTTGAATTTTCGGCGCATGTTCGACCCGAGATTAACCGCTGTGCTGACGGTCGCGGGGGAACCCTATAGCTACCAGGATGCCAGCGGCGAGCTTGCTGCGACGGCGATCGGCGCTTCGCTTTGGGGCTTCGCAAACCAAACCTTGGAGAACGGGGATAATATTCGCACTAAACGAGCGCTTGCGACCAAATACAATTACATGACGTGGGAGTTAGAGAGCCCGATTTTTCCGCTGGTCCGCTCGACCGGCTTGAACGTGAAAGACTGGCACGATTTGATTTTGGTCAATCAAGTGGGCAAAAGATTCTACGACGAGACCAAAGGCGATTATCCGCACGGCAACGTGTACAACGACATCAACCCCTACACGCCTAACGACTATCGCAACAACGAGAAGATCGATTATCATCCCAGCAAATATAATTTCTTCAATGCTGCGGTGGCGATGAACGAGTATTCCGAATCGCCGGATTATTCCGCCGGGCCGGTATGGGCGATCTTCGACGCCGACGCCGTCAAGAGGGAAGGCTGGAAGGTGACGCCGCCGTACGTCGATCTCGACGGTTATTTCTTCAGCGCGAATACCCTGGCGGAACTCGCGGCGGCGATCAAAAACGAGTATCAGGCAAAACCGATGAACGGCGCGATCTTGCAAGCCGGGGTGGATCGGTACAACTCCTTTGTCGATGCGGGGAAAGACAGCGATTTCGGCAAGCCGGCGCCGAAATACAAAATCCAAACGCCGCCGTTCAATGCGGCATGGGCCACTCCCAATGTGCATGACACTCGTTCCGGCCTGCGCATCAATGGCAAGTGCCAAGTGATGGACATGCAGGCTCAGGTTATCCCGGGTCTTTATTGCGCGGGTGAATCGGCCGGTGGATTCAATCAACACGGACTCGGTCGTTGCACCACGCAGGGTTACATCGCGGGAAAGAATGCTGCGGCTGAACTAAAAAATGGCTAATTTCGCCGACGATGGAGCCTTTTTGGATTATCGATACAACGATTCGATAAAATCACCGGCTTGTAATTGACGGACGAATCGGTCGTCGAAGAATTTATTAGGGTCCAGATCTTTGGCCTTAGGATTTCGTTCGGCGAGTTCGTCTAAGACCGACCTCACTGCGTCAGCCGTTGGCAAAGGCACCTTCATCATGTATTTGGCGATTTGGATATCGTAGGACTCGGTAAGGATATCCATGTCATTGGTCCGCAGATACTTTGAGAGAACCTTCATCGTAAACGCGCGATCTCTTTTCATTAGGGCGATCGCCTCGATCTGAGCCGAAAGATAACGCCGCACCAAGTCCGGGTCATCGCGAATAATTTCGCCACGCGTCGAGACACCGGTCGACGCGTAAGGAAGATTGAGCGTCGGGAGATGCAAGAGCACTCGATTGCCGAATTTTACCGCTCGGCTGGTGGCGGGATAGCCGAACACACCGCCTTGCACGCGGTTTCCCTGTAACGCACCGACAATCCAATCGCCGGCGCCGATCTCGACGATGTGGATATCTTTACCCGGCTCCAGACCGAAGTGTTTTGCGGCGAGGCGGGCGCCGGTGTGAAGCGACGTGCCGTAACGGCTTATGCCGATGCTTTTGCCACGCAGTTGTTCGGCCTTCTCGATTTCAGGGCGCACGACCAGATTCAGCACCAGGTTGCCAACCATCGTTGCGACAATTTTCAAATCGGCGCCGCCGACCGTGGCGCCCGTCGTTGTCCCGCCGGCGATCTGTACGAATGCGACTTCACCCGCAATGAGGGCGTTGGTTCCCTGCACACCGCTCGGCGTCGCGATGACTTCGACTTGCAAACCGTACCTTTTGAAAATGCCCGACTCGTGAGCCGCCCACGGAGGAGCCATGGAGCCGGATATCGAGGTGATGGCGGCGCGAATCTTCCGTAGCGGCGACGCTTCGCCGGCGCGGGCAGACGCGCTGAGACTTAAACACCCGACCATACATAAAGCAATAAACAGGCGTTTTTTGATCATCGATCACCTCTGTTACAAGCTCAGTGAGTGATGCGAAACAGATAGCCGATCCTTGCGCCGCGAGTCAAATCGACTCGATTGTCGCTCCTGGGATGGCGGCGCTAGGCGCGCCAGGATGATTTTTCCAATAGGCGAAGCTCAAATCTGGAAACCGGGCAAACATCTGTCGAAAATCGGTGCAGCGGTGTAGCCAAGCAGTAAATTGAACGCGAGAGAGCATTGACCATTTAAATGGCGCTGTGGTAAGCGAGAAACGGTACTCGGGGTACGCGCGCAAAGCGCTATGAAGTTACGCAGACGATAAAGAAATACAGGAGGACAGGAAGAAGTATGCAAAACGCCAAAGTCATCGATGCCGATGGCCACGTTCAGGACCGGGATGCGGATATCCGCGCATGCATGGAGGAGCCTTTTTGCCGAAGACAAGGACCGCTCGTCGCCAAGGACAAGTGGGACAGCAGTATGTACGGCAAGCTCGGCATCGACGTCGCGGACGTGCCGACGCGCCTGAGGGACATGGATCGGGAAGGCATCGAAGTGTCGGTTCTGTTTCCGACCAGCGCGTTCGGCATCACGCAGAGTCCGGAGAAAGACTACGCCGCCGCGTTCTGCCGCGGTTACAACGACTGGATCGCCAGCGTCTGCAAAGAAAGCCCGCGCCTGAAAGGAATCGGTTTGGTTCCTTTCCAGGATGTGCCGGCCGCGCTGGCGGAGGTCAATCGCGCTATTACGAAGCTTGGGCTCGCCGGCATTACGATCGCTTCCTTCGGCCTTAAGGATCATCTCGGCACACCGGTTTTTTGGCCGATTTACCAGGAGCTTGAAAGACTCAACACGCCGCTCCTTGTGCACAATTCCCGGCAAGGTCCCGCCGGGGAGATCCGCTTTGATACATTCTTGTTCGCCCACACTGTCGCCCGTCCATTCGAGACCATGATCGACTGCGCCGCGCTGATTTATGGCGGCGTCGCTGAGAAGTTTCCCAAGTTGAGGATTGCATTTCT
>DASPXM010000051.1:0-9907 GCA_035637295.1 Verrucomicrobiia bacterium | reverse complement strand
GCGTTGCCTGCTAACATCACCTCTTTCTCATTCTCCGGTACGCCGGCGAATTGTTGTTCCATCAGCTCCAGCGACTTCGGCCAGCGCGTGACGATGTGCGGGAAGTCGGTCGACCACATGATTTTCTCGACGCCGACCATGTGGCGGAGTTGGATGCCGATCGGGTCGTCGAAGACGCCCCATTGCGCGTGCTCGCGCAGATACTCGCTTGGGAGTTTCTTGAGTTTCGGCAATCCCAGAAGCCGTTCGGCCCACGAGCAGTTCACCTTATAGGTCTGATCCATCTGCTGATAGAAATACGGAATCCACCCGATATTGTTCTCCGCCCAGTAAATTTGCAGCTTTGGAAAACGGTCGAACACGCCGGTGAAGATCAATTGCGTGGCTTCCACCGCGCCACAGTGATAGATGCCCTGCCGCGCCAGGCGTTGGAGAAAATCGAACGGCCGATCTTCGCCCTGCGGATCTTTCGGATACTTCATGAGAAAAACATCGCGCTCGTCGGTTCGGCGCGGGAACGACGTATGGATCGTGATCGGCATGGTCAGATCCAACGCCGCAGCGTAAAACTTATCGTCGTCGGGCGTTGGATAGGTCTTGCCGCTCGGAAACGTGTGCAAGCGGACCGCTTTGAATCCTTTTTCTTTGCATCGTTTCATCTCGGCGACATTTTCTTCGGCGCCGATGTCCGGCATGACTGCGACACCGATCAAACGATCGGGACTAACCGCACAGTACTCTTCGATGAAATAGTCGTTGAACGCCTTGATGAGCGCAAGAAAGACATCCTTGTCTTTGATTTTCGTGTTGCGTGCTTCAGTAGCAAACAACAGCTCGCCGTCGATACCGTCAGCGTCTTGCTCTTTTAGCCGCTGCTCTGGCGAGCCGGCACCGGCGGATTCTTCGAAATTCAAGTCGACCGGATTGAAGTCTTCGCGAGACTTTCCTGCGAACAGATTGGTGCCGCGATATTCGAGGGGCTGCCCCTCTTCGACGATCGCGTCTCTGCCATCGGCAAGCTTGATCCGGCGCGGCGCCCGGTCGCGATATTTTGCCGGAACTCTGTGCGTCCAGGTTTCCGGCAGCCGCTCGAAGTGACTGTCAGCGGAAAAATAGCGATACTTGCGAGCCATTACGATAGATTACCCAATTCGTTTCGTGGACAGGCGACCGGCCGGTCGCCCCTACATATGGACCTACGATACGCCGAGACGGCCGAGATCGATTGTCGGGCTATGGTACCAAGATTTCCTTCATAATTTTTTCCATCGGCTTCGCTACTTTTTCCGATTGCTCCGGCGTAACGACCAAAACAGAAATGCCTCGCTCTTCCAAGTTGGAAAGCTCTTCGTATAACGACTTGACTCCTTTACGTCCCGAGAGACGGCCCGTCGAAGCAAGTATCTTGGCGCCCTCAGCCGATTTCATAAAATCGATGAACAGCGCGGCCGCATGCGGGTGCGGCGTGTTGGTGTAGACACCGATGGCCCCGCTGATATGCGCCGGCGTGGGGTTGGGAAAAACGATCTCCGTCGGGCAGCCGCCCTGCTTCATCCGCAAGATGGCATCTGGGTAAATCTCGACGGCGATTTTGAATTCTCCCGCACACAAGAGTTGCGCTTGCAGCGTGTGGCCACGACGCACGACCGCGCCGTTTTTCATCAAGCCCTCCACGAAAGCTATCGTCTTCTGCTCGCCCCAAGCGGTTAACCACCCCATCAGAGCCCGCTCCGGCTCCATATCGATGGAAAGATTCCCTTTCCACTTTGAGTCGAAAAGATCACTGTAACCTTTCGGCGCTTCTTCTCTTTTGACTAGACGCGTGTTGTAACCGATCGCCGACACACCCAAGCTGTCTGCATGCCAGTAACCGTCCTTGTCGGTGTAGTCTTTGCCAAAATTCTCGGACTCCGGCGAGTGATAGCGTATCCAGATGCCCGAGCGCTTGAGAGTCATGACGTTTTCAGTGCCGACCAGTACGGCATCGGTGTCGAGCTGACCGGTTCGATGTTCGGTTAACGTGCGGAAAACTAGTTTGTTGCCGCTACCGCGCCAGAACTCGGCCTTGATGAATGGATATTTTTTCATGAAACCGCGGGTATAAGCGTCGAGGAGGGCGGCGGCGGAGATACCATAAAACTTAAACTTACCTTCACGCCGCGCGCCGTCTTCCAGCCGCTTCTGCCGTTGTTGTGGCGGTAGCTTGTCGATCTCGTTGTAAAGCGCTTCGATCGAGGCCGATTCTGCTAGCGAAATTGTGAGATAGACAAAAACCAACGCCGTAAGCGCGCCCGCCGTGAATTTGTCCAATGCCATTTTCTATCCTCGATTTTCGATCGTCGACCAAAATCACTTCATCGTGCAATACGGATGATAGTCCATCTTGCACCGCGCGCTGGCGCCCTTCATGGCCGTTTCAAACTCGGCGTGAATCTTCGGATCTTCGTCTTCGTACTCGATCTGATCGCCGCCTTCCTTCACGCTCTTGTAGACGTAGGCCTTGCCGCCGGCTTTTGGCTTGTCGCTGCCCCAGCCGATGGCGAGAAAGAACACCGGCTCGGCGCTGCCGTTAAAATGCTGGTGAAACCACATCTCCGGCGGCACGAACACGCTTCCCGGTCCCCAATCGATCCGTTCCATGGGTTTACCGTCTTGCCACATCAGCGAGTAACCATGCCCCCTGACAATCAAGACATGAATACCGGGACCGTGCCGATGTGCTTTCTTGTACGCGCCGACACCCCAGAGCGAGACATGGGATTTGACGGTCTGGTTGACCATGCGAAAAACCGTGCTCTTGGCGCCGCCGCCGCGGTCGAAGCCGCCGGAATAGGTTTGGCACACGCGCACGTCGGCGACGAAGTTTGTCGACCACTGCTGCGCGGGGGCCTTTTGTTTGAAGTAGCCCTCCTCCGCGTTATACCGGTCGCGAAAGACGAACGGGTTGTCGAAGACGAATTCATAATTGTTGAACGTATCGATCACCCGCGGCGCGCTGGTCATCGCGATGTAGCGCGCGGAATCCAATCCGGAGGCGTTGTGGTGCTCGTGCCACGCATTCATCGGAATAGAGAAGTAACTTCCCTCCTGCCACTCGAAGGTTTCCTTTTTGTTAGGATCGATCCAAACAGAGGTAGCGCCCTGACCCTTGAGAATGTAGATGGTCTCTTCGAACAAGTGACGATGCGCTTTCAGCGACTTCCCTGGCGGGATCTCAGCGACATAGGAGTCATTGAATCCGCCCGTGCCTTCCAAATTCAGAAACGCCGCTAAACCATCTCCGCTCGATTTCCACGGACTCAGTTCAAGATCATAAAGATTCTTGACGAATAAGCCGCGATAGGTTTGCAGACCTTCGGACTCCTTCCATTGCTCGTACGGCGACTTGTAGCCGACACGCTCTTTGACTTCGTCCTCAGCGGTTACCGGTGTATCAGCCATGATCATTACCTCCGTTTTGTTTCATTGGTTCCTTGTCTTTGATGAGTATATAAAATCCTTAATTCACCGTCAGCGGCTGTCGACGTTCACTCGACCTGCGACATCGCATCCGCCAGCGCGCCGCGCAACGCGCGATCGATCACCAATCCATCTCGCGTCGCCGCGAGCACCGCCTGCGCCGCCGTTTCGCTGTCGATGTGTCGCACGAAGATCGGCTCAAATATATCCGAGTGACCCTCATCGGCAACTGCGTGAACCTCAGTCTGGAAATCTTTCTCCGACTCTTTAATACCGAGCTCGGCTCTTTGCTTGCGCTTCCAGCGCTCCACCAACCCGCCACCTTTGACAATGGCGCTGTTGTTGCGCCGCTCTAGAATATGAGAATAAACCAGCCCTTCGAGCCACGGTTTTTCCCGCGCGCAATAGAGCCACGCGTAGAAAGCCGCTTTCGCGCCGGGCGCGAGCAGCGACTCATCGCCGGCCTGCAAGTCATCCTCGGTCACGTGCGCGCGCCCCATGCGCTCGTCATAAATCAGCTCGTCTTTCTCGTGTTCCCAGATCGCCCGCTTCACGTCAAGCGGCGCTTTGCCCGCGACGAATGACCAGCAGTCGCGCCGGTTGTTGGTGTAAAAGGTCATGTGGTTCTGGTAGACTTTGACGCGCCCAGGCGTCAACGGCACCGCGAAGAGCTTCTTGAATTCCGCCGTGTCGAATTGTTGATTGACCATTTCATCGATAATCGGACGGATTTTCAGCCATTGGGACATGATACATTCCCCGCTTCTTGGGCGACGGCATTTCTTTCCAGTTACGATGCTGTGTCAAATCTTTCGAATCACGGCGATGGAATCTTGTACAGCTTTGCCGCATTCGCCCAAAGTATTTTTTCCCGGTCGTTCGCGTCGACCTCGTCGAAGCTCTTCGCCATAGCCTCTTTGGTGTTCGGCCAGGTTGAAGTCGCCAGCGGAAATTGCGTCGACCAAAGAATGTTTTCGGTGCCGATATAATTCCGCACGCGCAAACTCGCCTGATCGTACCAGCCGACCAAGTAACACTGTCGTTTAAACATTTGCGAGGGCATGAGATCGTAGCCGTTCTGCGGCAATTGATCGCCCGTCGCCTGAAAGTCGGTGTACTCTAAGAGATATGCTCCCCAACCCAGACCGCTCTCAGCAAGCACGACCTTGAGGTTTGGGAAGCGCATGAGAATTTTTGAGATCAGCAGATTCACCAGGACGGAGACCGTGCTCGCCGGGCGCGTGATCGCCTGAAACGCGGCCGCGATCGTCGGCGAATAGCCTTCGTACGCGGGAATCTGGATCGCCGAAGACGCGCCGGCGTGAAAACAGATCGGCACGCTCAACTCCTGGCAAGTGGCCCAGATCGGATCGTAAGCCGAATCATTGACATGCGGCACGTCGCGCAGTTCCATCGGAATCGATGGATAAATGACGCCTCTGTGACCATTGGCCACGCAGCGGCGAATCTCCTTCGCGGCCGTATCGGCCGGGAAGAGCGGAACGATGCACTGTGGAATGAAGCGATTGCTTGCGCCCGTCCACTCTTCGAGCAGCCAATCGTTGTAGGCTTGCACACACCCCAGCTCCAACTCCGGGTCCTCGATGCGGCCAAAAGCTTCTCCGCCGACTCCCGCAACCGTCGGATAGAGAACCGCGTACTTAATGCCCGCCGCGTCCATCGCTCTCAATCGTTCCTGAGGATCGTAAACAGACGCTGGCACTTCCGACCAGCGTTGCGGGTTCATTGTCCTATCCGGCATAACCGCGCCGCAATCCGCGACTCCGGCTAGATCAATTCTGCGGCCGTCAATGATCCAATGCTCGACGCCATCGGAATTCCTTTCGACACGCGGGATCCGGTCTCCCCACTTCGCGCGCGATAAACGTTTCGTCCAGACTTCCGGATGCTCCTGGATATGTTCGTCGACGCTGATAAAGAAATTGTTAACTGTCATATTGTTCCAATTGTCTGTCAGTCCGAGGCGAAGCCGAGAAATCTTTCTCTAGAAAAAGATCTCTCGCTTCTTACGAGATGACACTCATTGAGCTCGGAAACTATGCAACCCCGTACAGTCTGAGCGCGTTGCCATAACACATCTTTTTTCGCTCCTCTTCCGGCACGCCCACGAGCGAATCCTCGACATAGCTCCACGACCTCGGATAGGTCGACGCGATATGCGGATAATCGGACTCCCACATGATGTTGTCGATGCCGACCAGCTCGCGCAGCTCGATGCCCGCCTTTTCGTACCAGAAGTCGACATAAATTTGCCGTCGAAAAACCTCGCTCGGTTTGGTCTTGATTCCTTCCTTCCACAGCCGGCGCTGTTCCCACTCATGATTGGATGCCTCCAGGACGTAGCTGACCCAGCCGAAACCCGTTTCGGCGCAGGCCCAATTGAGCCGCGGATAGCGGTCGAGAATGCCTGAGAAGATAAGATTGGGAATCAGTTGCGCCGGCGTCGCGCACAGCCGCGAGGTTGAAACCGTGTGAAGCTCTTTCCTGGTAAATCCGTCCCATTTTGGCAGGGATAACTGTTGGACCAAACCCGACGAGCCGTGCCAGTGCATGGGAATTCCCAATTCCTGGCAGCAGGCCCAGAGCGGTTCCCAATACGGATCGTTCATCCGCTTCAGACCTTTTTTGGTAAACGCCGGCTCGGCCAGCATGACGACGCCGCGATGACCGCGCTTTACACAACGCTCGACTTCGGCGACGACGACGTCGATCTCATTCATGTATGGAATAATTGCGACCGGCACGTATCGACCGCTCACTTCGCGCCATTCCGCCAGCGCGTCGTTGTAGGCTTGCACGCACGCGAGTTCGAAAGCGGCATCGGCTTGAAGAAAGGCGAAATTGGAAACAGGGCCGTTCGGATAGAGCACTTCGCCGTCAACCCGATCGTCATCCAAGGCTTTCAATCGCTCCGCCGGATCGTAGACGATCTTCGGCACTTCTTCCCAACGGCGCGGATAGTAACCGCGCGCGACGCCGCCCTCCATCGCCGCGGGGCAATTGCACACCCACTCGCTGCGCACCTTGCCGTTGACCATCCAGCGATCGACGGTCTGGCCATTCTCGTCTACTTCGACGATCTGCGGTATTCGATCGCCCCACTTATCTTTCGACATCCGCTTTGTCCACGAGTCGCGGTCGAGTTGAGCGTGGGAGTCGCAACTGAACAAGCCGTATTTGATATCCATCGATTCACTCCATTAGAACGCGGCTAATCGCACTACCGTTACCAAAGTCGCTCCCGATCGACAAGCGGCGGAAGGTCGCCAAGTGCGCTCGGTACGTCGCAGAGCGCGCCGGCTCCGGCCGCCACAAGTTCCTCCCTCGATCCATAACCCCAAAGCACCCCGACGGAAAAGAGGCCATTGGCCAGCGCGCCCAAGACGTCATGGGCGCGATCGCCTACCATCACGGTATCGATCGAGGCCAACGATTCGGCTCTCACCACGTGGGCGAGCAGGTCCCGTTTATCTGCGTTCACCCCGTTCAATTCGCTGCCATACACGGCGCGAAAGAAGCGAGCCATCCCGAAGTGCTCGACAATCCGCTCGGCGAAGACAGTCGGCTTCGACGTCGCGACAAACAACAATAGCCCGTCATCTTGCAACTGTTCCAGAGCCTCGCTGATACCCGGATACAGGCTGTTCTCAAACATCCCCTGCGCCGCAAAGCGTTCGCGATAGAGTTTTATGGCTTGTTGCACAATCGTTTCGTCACTGGCCCCGACTAGAGTCGAGAGGCTTTCTCGCAGCGGCGGTCCGATAAATCGCTCGAGCTCCCGATCTCCTGGCGAATCCCGTCCCAGTGTCTCAAGCGCATAGCGAAAACAAGCGATGATGCCTTCCTTTGGATCTGTCAGAGTCCCGTCGAGATCGAATAACACGTTCATCCGCGATCCCTTCACCGTCCCAAGAATATTTCATTGAACTGCTTGATCTGCTTTCCCGGGTCGCCTTCGTACTTGATCACATGGGGCGTTTGCTCGATCAGTTCGGCGACGCGCTTGGAGTCGGCGTCAACTCCACGGCGAAGCGGGATCTTATCGATCTCGCGCAGCGCCTTCTGTCCTTCCTCCGACAGATAGAAGTCGACCAGCAACCGGGCCGCATTCGCGTGCGGCGCATTTTTCGAAACTGCGACTGAGGAGACGGTCGCGAAGGACGGATCGAGCGGAATCCAATCCACGGGGCCGTTGCGCTCGCGAATCTTCTCCAGCTTGGTCACTTGCATGAAAGCGACGATCGGAAACTCGCCCGCGGCGAGGAGTTGGCTGATCTTGGTGTAGCCGTTGTGTTGAATCAGTCCCTGCTTGGCAAAGCTGCGCATGTAAGCCAGCGCCTTTTCCTCGCCGCGAAGCTCGGCCATGCCAATCAGAGGATTATTGGTGCCGATGTGAAACGCCATCTTGTCCTTGAATTCCGGCTTGAGGTAGTCGGCGTAGCTGCGCGGCGCTCGTTTCACGCTCAACTGCGCCGTGTTCACGCCGGTCACGAGCACATCCGTGGTTATTCCCGACCAGTAGCCTCGGGGATCCATGAAGCCCTTGTGAATGAACTTCGACTCGGGGCTAGTGTACTGGGCGAGGATACCCTGCTCGCGCATATAGTTCATCGAATCCGGAGCTACCCCATAGACGTCGGTCAAATGCTTTCCGGCGCGGAATTCGGCGATGGCGCGCGCGACCAACGTGGACGCGCCAAGTCGGACGTGATTGACTTTCAAGAAGGGATATTTCTTGACCAGCGCTCTGTGAAAAACCTGGAAGTCGGAGACGACCATCGTCGTGTAAAGCACGACCTCGCCCTCTTTGCGCGCCAACTCCAAATCGGCGCCCTGCACCATCGACGACGAAACAACTAGCAAAACGAGCGACAGCGAGGCGATTCGTGCCATGACACGATATTCAATTAAACGTAGTCTGCATGCTCTCCCTGGTGAGTCAAAGATAAACCCAAATTGTCCATCGCCAGCCTGGTGTTGATTCCTAGAATCCGCAGCGGCTCGGTGCCGGTATTAAAATATTGATGCCATTGGAACACCGGAATCGACAGCACGTCCAGCGTGTCGAAATTATATTCCTTGTCTTCGACGATGACCTTGCCCTTGCCGGCGACGATGAGATTGATCTCGTCGTAGAGGTGGCGGTGCGCCCCGGAGCGTTTTCCTGCGGGGATCTCCGCCATGACGACGCCCAGCGCCTTGCTGTGAAAGCCAATACGCGGGTCGACGACATAGGCGAGATTGCCCATCGCCGTCGGCTCAAAAACCAAGTCTTTTTGTTTCACCAGAACCTTACTCTTGCGCCTGAGCTGCTCCTCGTGCATGGCGAAGGCGACTTGTTCCGCGTACAGCTCGGCGGTGCGATTGCCGCCCATGTTTCCGTTCTTGACTTGCCCTCCGCCGCCGGGAATCAGCGTCTTCCGCGCGTCTTCACCCTCCTGCGCATAGATCCAAAACTCAGGATAACGCTCGTCTTCATAGACGGCTTGGCCCAACGCCAATGACAAAGGTCCGGTGGTCGAAGCGATGCGCAACACCGGCTCATCGCCATCGTTGATATGTCGATGCCAGGAAAACATCGGCACGCTCAATAAATCCCCCGGCCCCCAATCGTAGCGCTCGCCATCGATGATGCTGTGGCCGTGGCCTTTCAAAAAGTAAATGATCGCTTCGACGGTGTGGCGGTGTCCGAGGGTACGCCAATCCTGGCCTTCCTCGGTATGCGGCGGAATGACGTCGTACCATAAGCGATGCGTGTGATTATTGGAACCGAGCCGCGCATCGACGACGTAGATATGTTTGTGCTCTCCCAGTTGCTTTTCGATGTCCGGCCACTTGAATAGAATTTCTTGTCCCTTGCGCCGCCCTTGCTCGTCCTTGGCGAACTTTACGCTGTGCATCGCCAGCTCGGTGTGGCGCTCCTTCACGGACTTTACTTCCATGCAATCCTCCTCGAAATCGACTTGGAATTCACGATCTTTGGATCTTGTGAATTTTTGCTGACTCTATAACAGAGGAAAAAAGTTTCCAAGGTTTCCCCGCGAGGGAGGAATTGGGGAAGCGGGCGGTTGACCGATTCGAATGACGGGAGCGCCGTCCCAGCGCTTATGCCTTGGCGCGATCATCGATCTGGATATAGTTACCGTCCGGATCGAAGAAGTAAGCCGTCCGCGATCCACGTCTGCCGATCGGCCCCAAGTGAAATTTCACTCCCCACTCCCGAGCTTTCTCTACAAACAGGTCGAAATCCTTTTTGGTCGCCGAGAAAGCCGTGTGATTGAAACTATCTTCCTTCCAATCGCGTTCGATCGGCTTGGGCCGTTTAACCAAGACCACTTCCACGTTGTCATCGCCGCAGCAAAGCCGCAGCGTCTCGGGCCAATAACCTAACTCATCGCGCCACGGCTTGTTATCGTCACTGACCCGA